>PKWR01000017.1:10850-13777 GCA_003133285.1 Coriobacteriia bacterium | reverse complement strand
TGGCGCTGCTGCTGTTGCAGGCGGGCGCAACGGTCACCCTATGCCACTCCCAGACCAAGGATCTCGCCCATCACACGCGCCGCGCCGATGTGCTCGTTTGCGCCGTCGGCAAACCCCAGGCGATCGGCGGGGAGATGATCAAACCCGGCGCGGCGGTGATCGACGTCGGCATCAACCGCACCGAGGCCGGCATGGTGGGCGACGTCGACTTCGACGCCGTCGCGCCGAAGTGCTCGGCGATCACGCCCGTCCCGGGCGGCGTCGGCCCGATGACCCGCGCCATGCTCATGTCCAACACGGCCGACGCCGCGGAGCTCCAGACCGCCTGACCGTCGGACCACCTGCCTGCAGTCCCCGTCCCTCCTGACGAAGGGCCCCCCATGCTCTACGCCTTCGCCGTCGCAACGGTGCTGATCACGCTCGCCGAGCTGGGTGACAAGACCCAGTTGCTGGCGCTCTGTCTCGCGGCGCGCTACCGGTGGTGGCAGGTCCTCATCGGCATCTTCGGCGCAACGCTGTTCATCCACCTGTTCTCGACGCTGATCGGCCAGGCGGTCGGCAGCATCATCCCGCAGCTGTGGCTCGGGATCATCACGGGCGTGCTGTTCATCGGGTTCGGGGTCTGGACGCTGTGTGGTGAGAAGGACGACGGTGACGACGGCGCGCGCACGGGCAGGTTCGGCCCGATCGTGACGGTCGCGGTCGCGTTCTTCCTCGCCGAGATGGGTGACAAGACCCAGATCATGACCATGACCATCGCCGCCGACCCGGCCGCGGTGCTCCGTACCTTCGGCGCGGCGGGTCCCGCGATCTCGGGCGCGCTGGGCCGCGTCGGGCTGAACGCCGACGGGCTGACCGCCGCGCAGTCCTTCTGGGGAGTGTGGATGGGCTCGACCGTGGGCATGATGATCGCCGACGGTGTGGCGATCGTCGTGGGCTCGATCCTCGGCAAGCGCCTTCCCGAGCGCCTGATCACGCGCATCTCGGGCGCCCTGTTCATACTGTTCGGAGTGGCCACGCTCTGGGCCGCGGTCGCGAAGGCCCTGTGATGGGCGCCGGCGGAGTCGGAGAGGAGGGCTTGCGATGAGGATCATGCTCCACGCCTGCTGCGGCCCGTGCCTTCTCGAGCCCTGGGACGCGCTCTCGGCCGACAACGACGTCCGCGTCGCCTATGCCAACCCCAACATCCACCCGCGCTCCGAATACGAGCATCGCCGGGACACACTGCTCGAGTGGACGTCGTCACAGGGCATCGAGGTGGACGAGCTCCCGTACGAGCCCGCTGCGTGGGACCGCGCGGTGGCCGGCCTCGAGGACCGTCCGGGGGAGCGGTGCCGGGCGTGCTTCCGGCTGCGTCTCGGCCTGGTCGCACGGCACGCGGCCGAGTCGGGGTACGACGCCGTCGCGACGACGCTGACCGTGAGTCCATGGCAGGACCCGGACGCGATCCGGGAGGCGGGCACGCAGGCGTGCGCCGAGCACGGGGTGGAGTTCCTGGTCACGGATTTCCGGGAGCGCTACGGCGACGCGACGCGGCGCAGTCGTGAGTTGGGGATGTACCGCCAGAACTACTGCGGGTGCCGCTACTCGGAGGACGAGGCGGCCGGGCAGCGCGAGCGCCGACGCACGGAGCGCGCGGCGCGCAAGCGCTAGCGGCTCTTGGGCTTCTCAGGCTTCGCCTCACGGATCCCCAGGTCGACCTCGCGCGCCTTGCGCTCGCGGTCGCTCGCCATGATCTTGGGGACGTTGCGCGCGTAGCGCAGCATGCGGCGCGGGTTGAAGCCGGGGCGCGACACCGTCGTGATTCGTGAATCAAGCGCCGCCCGCAGGTCGTCGGCCGTCTCACCGGGAAAGTAGGTCCGGCTCGTGCCGATGACCGGCAGGATGTGAGCGTCGCTGCCGCCCGTCGCCGCGAACCGTTGCCCCTGCGAGAGCTGGTAGAAGCGCGCGACCCAGTTCGCCACGAACAGCAGCGGCGTGGAGTTGGCGATCTCGATGCCGTCGTAGTCGACGTTGTTGTAGACGCCCCGGTTGCCGCGGCTGAGCCCCGCCTTCGACCACAAGCGCGGCGCGAAGGGGTGCGCGGCGACGGCGAAGCCGCCCTGTGCGTGGATCGCGATCACGGTCTCCTCGGCGCTCATGCCGGGGGCGATGATCTCCGGGGTCCAGAGGCCGAGGATGTGGCCGTCGGCACTCTCCACCTCCTGCGAGATGATGACCTGGAGCGGCAGCCCGCGCTCGGCGACCAGCGTCGCGGCTTCGATCGCTCCGAGGTTCGTGTTGTGGTCCGCGATCGCGATGACCGTCAGGTCCGTCTTCGTGCAGACCCAGTCGACCACCTCTGCAGGTGTCGCGACGCCGTCGGACGCGGTCGTGTGTATGTGGAGGTCCGCTGCGGACCACGAGTCACTTTGCATAGTGCGTAATGGTACCCGATGCGCGGCACGTCCGACAGACGACGGTGACAGGTGGACCGGTCGCACGCGCTACACTTGCCGCGACCCCCGACCCCCCGAAAGGCCTCGTGTGCGAACCGACGACTTCGACTACGACCTGCCCACCGGAAGGATCGCGCAGGCGCCCGCGGATCCGCGCGACAGCTGCCGCCTGCTGGTGCTGCGCCGCGAGACGGGCGCCATCGAGCATCACGTCTTCTCCGAGATCGGCGAATACCTCCGGCGCGGTGACCTGCTCGTCGTCAACGAGACGCGGGTGCTGCCGGCGCGCCTGCGCGGCGTCAAGGAAGAGGGCGGAGCGCAGATCGAGTTCCTGTTGCTGCGCGCGCGCGGAGCCGACACGTGGGAGTGCCTTGCGCGTCCGGGTCGGCGCCTCAAGCCGGGGACCAGGGTGGCCATCGGCGACGGGGACGCGACCGCGCTCGTCGTCGGAGCGTCGGACGAGTCCGGCACGCGCCTCGTCCAGTTCAC
>PKWR01000017.1:0-10738 GCA_003133285.1 Coriobacteriia bacterium | reverse complement strand
GTGCACATCGCGCGTGTCGAGCTCGACGTCGGCATCGACACGTTCCGCCCCGTCAGCGAGGACGATCCGGCGCTCCACCACATCCACACCGAGCACTACCGGGTGAGCGAGCAGGCTGCCGCGGCGGTCGCCGAGTGCCGCGAGCGCGGCGGCCGCGTCGTCGCGGTGGGCACGACGAGCGCCCGCTCCCTGGAGAGCGCGTGGAGCGACGAGGACGGCGCGGTTCGGGCCACGGAAGGCAACACGAGCCTGTTCATCCTGCCGGGCTACCGGTTCCGCGCGGTCGACGCCATGCTCACGAACTTCCACATCCCGCGCTCCACGCTCCTGATGATGATCAGCGCGTTCGCGGGGCGCGAGAACGTGATGCGCGCGTACGGGACAGCACTGGCCGAGGGCTATCGGTTCCTCAGCTTCGGCGACGCCATGTTGATCATCTGATCCGGGAGACCCCGGGTCACGGCATCAACAGCGGCTCCCACCAGGTCCAGTTCGGATTCGAGGCTGCCGGGTCCGTCGCGGACGTTCCGGGGGCTACCGCGAATCCCTGTGCCTGCGGGACGCCCTTCGCCGCATAGGTCCGGACACCGAGCGCGTCCGCACCTGCGGCAGTGAACGTGGGGAAGCCGTCAGGCGAGGCCGGGGCCTGGAAGCGGGTCGGGAGCTCCGGCCACACCCCGAACCTCTCGATCGCGTTGCCGGCCACGAGCTGGTACTTCGCGCTGTTGAACATCCGCGTGACCGGCTCGTACAGGCGGGTCCCGTCGGGGCCCTTGACCACGATCGAGCCGTCGGTCAGCGGGGAACGATACGCCGGTATCTGCGTCGGCGCGCCGTTCCCTCCGAACGCGGTCGACAGCGTGCCGACCGACTGTGTCGCGGCCACCGCGTCGGAGAGCAGCGAACCGGGCGTGTACACACGCGCTTCGAACGCCAGGTAGTCGGGCGCCCGGGCGGGCGCCGGCGTGGGCGCGGGGGCCGCAGGCGCGGCACCCGTGACGGCCTCCGGGGCGGCGAGACTTGTCGATCCGCCGCTGGTCGCCACGGTAGCCTTGTCGGTCACCGGCCTGCCGGTGCCGACGACGAGGAACAGCACGAGCGCGACGGCTGCGACCCCGAGCGCTCCGAACGTGCCCCAGCGCACGTTGCCCGTGAACCATTCGAAGCGCGGGGCCGTGCTCTCAAGGTCGCTCGCTGCGGCTTCGCTCGCCGGGGGGACGATCTCCTCGGCCTCCTGCGCGCGCTCGGATGCGATGGCCGCCACGGCCACCATGATCCGGCCGATCAGCTCGGGGGGCGCCTTAGGCATCGGGAGTCCGCTGAGCGCCCCGAGGTCCGCCTCGAACGCGCGGCATCGCTCGCACTCGTCGCAGTGCGCCCGGGCGGCTTCCGCGTTCTCGTCGGTCACATGCTCCTTGTCGTGGAGCGCCGAGATCGTGGCCTGTGTGCGGATGCAGTCCATCTCCATCGCCTATGCACCTCCCTTCGCATCGAGACTGAGCAGTGTCGTCAACGCGCGGCGCGCCCGGAACACGCGGGACTTGACGGTGCCGGCGGGTACGCCGAGGACCGTTCCGGCCTCCGCATACGGAAGTCCGAACAGGGCGACCGCGTTGAACGCCTCGCGGTCCTCCGGGGACAGCGCGCGCATCGCGGTCTCGAGGTCGACGGCTCCGACGGCCTCGCTCGCGGTGTCATCGTTGGCGATGCCGTGCAGTTGGACCGGGTCGATCGGCGTCGCCGCGCGCCGTCCGGAACGCAGCATGTCGAGGCATACGTTGCGCGTGACGCGGAACAGCCAGGTCGAGAAGGCCGCGCGGCTACCGAACCCTTCGAGCGAGCGGTACACCTTGACCCAGACCTCCTGCGTCGCGTCCTGTGCGGCCTGGGCATCGCCGAAGAAGCGGTACGCGTGCGCATGGACGGCGTCAGCGTGCGCTCGTACGAGCGCCTCGAACGCCCCCATGTCGCCTGCGGCGGCCCGTGTCACCAGGTCCGCGTCGTCGCGTGCATGCTCGGCCATGCCATACCCATTTCGACGCGTCGGGCGCCGGTCCGGTTCACCGACTACTTGCAGTGTCCATTATCTGGACAGTGCGCGTCGAGGACGACGCGACGGCTGGAGTAGAATCCGCCCATGCGAACCGGCGATTTCGACCTCATGACCACGGATCCGGGCACTTCGGCACGCCGCGGCGTGCTCCACACGGCCCATGGCGACGTCCATACCCCGCTCTTCATGCCTGTCGGCACACGCGCGACGGTGAAGGGCATGTTGCCGTCACGTTTGCGCGAGCTCGGGGCGCAGACGATCCTGTCGAACACGTACCACCTCTTCCTGCGGCCCGGCGCGGACGTCGTCGAAGCGGCCGGAGGCCTGCACTCCTTCATGGGCTGGAAGGGGACGGTGCTGACCGACTCGGGCGGGTTCCAGGTCTTCAGCCTCGCCGACACCGTGAAGGTCACCGACGACGGGGTGGCGTTCAACTCGATCCTCGACGGCACGAAGCACTTCTGGACGCCGGAGGACAACGTCGCGATCCAGGAGCAGCTCGGCGCCGACATCTTCATGCAACTCGACCAGTGTCCGCCCTATCCGGCCGAGAAGAGCCGCGTGGCGACCGCCGTGCGCCGGTCGGCCAAGTGGGCGCGACGCTGCGAGGTCGCGCGGACGCGCGACGACCAGCTGCTGTTCGGCATCGTGCAGGGAGGCGTGTTCTCAGACCTCCGTGAGGAGAGCGTGGAGCGCCTGACGGAGATCGGTTTCCCCGGCTACGGCATCGGGGGCTACTCGGTCGGGGAGCCCCACGAGCTCATGCTCGAGTCGCTCGAGCCCGTGTGCGGCCTGCTGCCGGCGGACCGCCCGCGCTACCTGATGGGCGTCGGCAATCCGACGACGATCCTTCGGGCGGTCGCGCTGGGCGTCGACATGTTCGACTGCGTGCTCCCGACGCGCACGGCGCGGTTGGGCACGGCATTCTCCAGCGAGGGCCGTCTGAACCTGCGCAACGCGCGCTTCACGCGCGACCTCGGCCCGCTCGACCCCGAGTGCTCCTGCCCGACGTGCACGACGTACTCGCGGTCGTACCTGCGTCATCTCGTCACCACGAAGGAGATGCTCGGCGCGATCCTGCTCACCGAGCACAACCTCTTCTACCTCCTGGACCTCACCCGGCGCGCCCGCGAAGCCATCGAGCAGCACCGCTACGGGGCCTTCCTCAGGCACTGGCTGGACAGCCCGGCGGCGGCGGACTACTAGGCGCACGGACCAGGTCCGCTCGCGTGCGCGCCCGCGTTCGCGCGCGATGGCCGGTGCTATCATCACGTTCTGCGCCGGCTAACGGCGCCACCCTCGGGGCAAGGAGTCGTCATGGGGAGCAACACCACGACCGTCATCGTCTACTTCGTGCTCATCGCTGCGATGATCTACTTCTTGATGTACCGCCCGCAGCAGGCGCAACAGAAGAAGGTCCGCGAGCTCATGGCCGCGCTGACGCCCGGGGATGAGATCGTCACCGTCGGCGGCATCATGGGGACCCTCCGCTCCATAAGCGACGACACCGTGACGGTGGAGATCGCCGACGGGGTGCTGGTGAAGTTCGCGCGCCGGGCCATCGTCGACCGGCTGGTCCCCGCCGCCGGCCCCGACAATGACTGACACTGCTCCCCTCGTGCCCGATGCTTCCGCCCTCAACGCGGACGCGCTGCCCCGGATCACGCTGCCCCGGATCACGCTGGAGACGGTGACCGCCTCCGCCGATGTGACGGCGATGATCGAGGTCGCCGACGAGTATCTGGGGGCGATCGGCTACACGGAGCACGGGTTCCGGCACGCGAACCTCGTCGCGCACATCTCGGGCAACATCATCCGGCGGCTCGGATACGATGACCGCATGGCGGAGATGGCCGAGATCGCCGGCTACCTGCACGACACGGGGAACTGCATCGGCCGCGATCACCACGGCGTGTCCTCGGCCCTGCTCGCCCGCGACATGCTCCGCGCTCTGGGGATGGACCCGTGGGAGACCGCTCACATCATGAACGCCGTGGGCAACCACGAGGAGGAGTCCGGAGCGCCGGCGAACCCGATCGGCGCTGCGACGATCATCGCTGACAAGTCCGACGTGCACCACACCCGCGTCCGCAACCCCGATCCTGCGACGTTCGACATCCACGACCGGGTGAACCATGCCGCACGGCGCTCGTTCCTGCGGGTGGACGGGCAGGCCCGGACGCTGACTCTCGAGATCGACATCGACACCGAGATCAGCCAGGTGATGGAGTACTTCGAGATATTCCTGTCCCGCATGCAGATGTGCCGGGCGGCGGCTGAGGTCCTCGACTCGACATTCCATCTCATCATCAACGGGACGAAGCTGCTCTAGGCACGTCGCTGTTGGTCACTGCGCAGCCCGCATGGTGTAAAGTTTCGAAGGATTTGGCGCGCCCGATGGCTGCGCCTCACGAACCACGCGATCGGAAGGCAGGGGATGGACTCCAGGCAGAAGAATTACCTCGCGTTCGCGGGTCTGGCTGTCCTGCTCATCGGCTCGCTGTTCTTCCTGCTTCCCTTGAGGCAGGCCGACAGCGTGTCGTGGCAGGCGGGCACCGCGAGCGGATCGTCGGCCCTCAGCGGGTCGCAGGCCGTCATCGGGCTCACCGCGGACGGTCCGGCCGTGAAGGCCGCGGCCGACTCGACGATGAAGACCATCGCGACACTTCAGCGGATCACCGACTCGACGGCCACGGTGCCTGCGTCGTGGCGCATCGCCGCGTCGCCCGACTCGACCCTGCCGATCAGCGTCGGCGGCAAAGTGGTGACGAGTGCCGAGCTCTCGTACGGGACGACGTTCACGGTCGGTGCGTACCCGTTCCGGATCTCAGAGGGTCGATCTTCGATCACGCAGGGCCTCGACCTGCGCGGAGGCCTGTCCGTCATCCTGACGCCCGACAAGCCGGCTGACGCCGCCGCCATGCAGCGCGCGCTCGTCATCATGAGCACCCGCGTCAACAGCCTCGGCGTCTCCGAGGCGACGGTGCAGCTCGAGAACGACAACCAGGCCATCTTCGTGCAGCTGCCGGGCGTCCGCGACGCCGCCGGCGCGCTCAAGGTCATGGGACAGACCGGCCGGCTCGAGTTCCTCGAGGTCGCCAGCCTGCCCACGACGCTGCAGGCGCAGGTGCAGGACGGCTTCCAGATGCCGGTGGGCTCCTACAAGCCCTTCATGACCGGCGAGGTCATCACGGCCGCCGCCGCCAAGGCGTCGACCGACCAGACGAAGCCCGGCTACGTCGTCACCATGTCGTTCAACCCGACCGGCACGGCCATCTGGGCCGAGGTCACGACGCGAGCCTTCCCGACGCAGGCGCGCATCGCGATCCTGCTCGACGGCTCGGTGGTGTCGGCGCCTGCGGTGCAGACGGCGATCACCTCGGGTGACACCGAGATCAGCGGCAGCTTCACCGCCGACGAGGCGCGGAGGCTGGCCACGATCCTCGAGTCCGGCGCGCTCCCCGTCACCCTGATCCCCTCGCAGACCGACAACGTCGGCCCCACGCTCGGTCAGGACTCGCTCTTCCAGGGAGTCCTCGCGGCGCTGGTCGGTTTCGGGATCGTCGCCATGTACCTGGCGATCTACTACCGGGGCTTCGGTCTGCTGTCGTGGATCTCGCTCGGTTCCTTCGCGGTGCTCTACCTGGGCGTTCTCGCGGTCCTGTCGAGCGCCGGGCAGTACGCGCTCTCACTGCCGGGCATCGCGGGCATCACGCTCTCGATCGGCCTGGCCGCGGACACCTCGATCCTCATCTTCGAGCGCTACCGTGAAGAGATAGCGATGGGCCGCACGCCGCGCGTCTCCGCGAAGTCGGGTACCAAGCACGCCATCCTGACCTCGCTCGACGCCGACGCCGTGACCTTCGCGAGCGCGGTGCCGCTGTTCCTGTTCGCCAGCAGCACGGTCAAGGGCTTCGCCCTGACGCTCATGATCGGTATCGTGTGCGACCTCACGATCGCCATGTTGTTCACCAGGCCTGCGGTCATCCTTCTCTCGGAGAAGGTCGTCGGCAAGATTCCCAAGTTCTTCGGCGTGAAGGGAAGTGCCGTCGATGCGTAAGCCGTACATCGATTTCATGGGCAAGCGCTATGTCTTGTTCGCCATCTCGGCCCTGGTCCTGACCGTCGCCATCGGCGCGCTCATCTTCAAGCCGCTGAACCTCGGCATCGAGTTCAAGGGCGGGACCATCATCACGCTCAACAACACCCAGAGCGCCACCATCGCCCAGGTCCGGGCCGCCGCAGCTTCCGCCGGCATCCCCGACGCCGAGGTCCAGGCCACTGACCGGGGCTTCCGGGTCCGCTCGACCGAGGTCAAATCCGTCAGCGCCGAGCAGCAGGCGTCCGCGCTCGCGGGTTCGCTGAAGGTCGCTGCGACGGATCTGCAGGTCTCGACGATCGGGCCCGAGTGGGGCACCGACATCACGAACAAGGCGTTGCTGGCCCTCGTTGTGTCCCTGATCGCGATCCTCGTCTACATCTCCGTCCGGTTCGAGTACAAGATGGCGGTCACCGGCGTCGTCGCCCTCGTGCACGACGCGCTGATCACGTTGGGCATCTACGCTCTGCTGGGCCGTCCGGTCACGCCGAACACCGTCGCCGCTCTGCTGACGATCCTCGGCTACTCGCTCTACGACACGATCGTCGTCTTCCATCGCATCCGGGAGAACACGCAGAGCCTGAGCAAGACCACGTTCATCCAGATGGCCAACGACTCGCTCAACCAGGTGCTTGCACGGTGGGTCAACACGGGCCTGTCGTCGCTGATCCCGGTCGTGTGCCTGCTCCTGCTCGGCGGCGAGACGCTGCGCGACTTCGCGTTCGCGCTCACCATCGGCCTGGTCTCGGGCGCCTACTCGTCCGTCGCTGTGGCGAGCCCGCTCTATGCGATGTGGAAGGAGCGCGAGCCGCGCTACCTGGCGCTCGCGAAGAAGCTCGCCGGGGCCAAGTAGCCCTCGTCTCGACGCAGTGCTCGACGGGCCCGGCACGCTTCAGCGTGCCGGGCCCGTCTGCTAGCATGGCCGCATGCCCACCGACCCTCCCTCACCCGCGCGCTGGACCCTGGCTCCCGTCGAGGAGTCTGCGACGACGGCCCTCGCCGCCGCGGCGGGTCTGTCCGAGACCGTCGCACGCGTCATGCTCGTGCGAGGGATCGACACGCCTGAGGCGGTCCGTTCGTTCCTGACGCCGGACCTGTCTCGCGACTGGCGCGCTCCGGAGACGCTCCCCGGGATGCACGCGTGCACCGACGCCGTGGCTGCAGCCGTTCGCGCGAAGGCGCGCATCGTGGTCTTTGGCGATTTCGACGTCGATGGCCTGACGGCCGCGGCGCTGACGTGCCGTGGGCTCGCCGCGCTCGGCGCCGATGTGGAGGCCACGGTCCCGCACCGTTTCCGCGAGGGCTACGGCCTGAGCGATACGGCGGTCGATCGCCTGATCTCGATGTCACCGCGCATGGTGATCACCGTCGACTGCGGCATCTCCAGCGCGCGTGAGATAGCGCGCCTGCGCGCCGCCGGTATCGACGTGGTCGTCACCGATCACCACGAGCCGGGCGACGACGTGCCCCACGACGTGCCGCTGTGCGACCCCAAGCTGGAGCCGTGCGGCTTCGCCGGGCTGGCGGGCGCCGGCGTGGCGTTGAAGCTGGTCGCGGCCGTCGGGGAGCGTCTCGGGAGCCCCGACGCCTGGCGCGAACTCACGGATCTGGCGGCGCTCGGGACCATCGGCGACATCGTTCCGCTGCTCGACGAGAACCGTGCGCTGGTCGCAGACGGCCTTGCGCGCATCCGCGACCGGGCACGTGCGGGCGTCGCCGCCCTGTGCGACGTCGCGGGCGTCGATCCGCGCACCATGACCGCCGAACGCGTCGCGTTCGGGCTCGCGCCGCGCCTGAACGCCGCCGGCCGCATCGCCGACCCGGCGGAGGCGCTCGCGCTCCTGATGACCGACGACCCCGCGGAGGCCACCGTACTGGCCCACGCGCTCGACGCACACAACGCCGCCCGCCAGGCGGCCGAGGCGGACCTGACGCGCGAAGCGACCGCCGAGGCCGAGGCCGTGTGGCACGAGGGAGCCCGCTCGCTCGTCGTCGCCGGTGAGGGCTGGCACGAGGGCGTCCGGGGGATCGTAGCGTCGCGGCTCGCGGGTATCTACGGCGTGCCGACGATCGTGTTCTGCATCGAGGAAGGCGAGGCGCGCGGCTCGGGCCGCAGCGTGGGCGACGTCGATCTGCACGCCGCGGTCACGCGCTGCTCAGGACTGCTCACGCGCTTCGGAGGCCACGCGGCCGCGGTCGGCGCCACTCTGCCGGCGGTGGATCTCGACACGTTCGCCCGGTGTCTCGACGATGCGCTCGCCGACCTCCCGGAGGAGGCGTTCTCGCGGACCGTGCGCGCCGACGCCGAGGTACACCTGTGGCAGGCGACACGCGAGCTGGTGGCGGGGCTGGCGGCGCTCGAGCCCTTCGGGTGTGCCAACCCCAAGCCGACACTCCTGAGTCGCGGCGTGTTCATGAACGGCAGGTCGCTGGTGGGCCGCGACCAGGCGCACTTCAAGTTCGAGGCCTACGACGGCGTGGCCTCGGTCCCGGCCATCGCATTCCGCTGTCCGGACGCGGCCTCGTTGGCCGCGAACGACGCCGCGGTCGATGTGCTCTACACGCTCGACACGGACACGTGGCAGGGACGCGAGCGGGTCCAGATGATGGTCCGCCGCATCGTGCCGCACGTCGCGCCCGCCCAGGCGCCTGCCGCCGAGCTCGTCGAGGAGCTGTTCGCGGACGCCGAGCGCATCCTCTCACGCGGCGAGTACGAGGGGATAGCGGACGCTGAGTCGTTCCACACCAAGCTCGCCGGCGTCAGCTTCGAGGGCCGGCAGGACGTGGTGGCGCGCCTCGAAGAGGGGACCGTGCTGCGCATCGCTCGCCAGCCGGACAATCCCTTCGACACCAACGCGATCGCGGTGCTCGACCCCACGGGAGCGCAGGTCGGCTTCTTCAACCGCCGCCTGGCCGCGGCCCTGGCTCCCGAGATCGACGGCGGCGCCGCCTTCGACGTCACGGTCACCGAGGTGACCGGCGGGGGAGCGGACGAGAGTCGCGGCGTCAACGTGGTCGTCTCGCGCGCCGGCGCCGCGCAGGACGCCGTGCGCGACGCGGAGGCGCGTGCCGCGCGCAGGGCCCAGCTCACCGCTCTCGACGAGGCCGCTCTCGACGCCGAGCTCGTGCGGGCGCTGATCGGCGACCGCGCGCTGCACGAGGCGCAGAGCGAGGCGCTCGCGCACCTCGCGGCCGGGCGGTCGTGCCTCGCGGTGATGGCGACGGGCCGCGGCAAGTCGCTGATCTTCCAGATGCACGCCGCCAGGATCGCGCTACAGCAAGAGCAGGCGAGCGTGTTCGTCTACCCGCTGCGGGCGCTCGTCGCCGACCAGGCCTTCCACCTCGAGGACGTCTTCGAGGCGCTGGGCCTCAGCGTCCGGCTGATCACCGGCGAGACGGCGCCGGGCGTGCGCGAGGAACTGTTCGCGCAGCTGGCCGACGGCACGGTGGATGTGCTCATGACCACGCCGGAGTTCCTGGAGCGGCACGCTCCGCTCTTCGCCGCCAGCGGCCGGGTCGGGTTCGTCGTCGTCGACGAGGCCCATCACGTGGGGCTTGCACGGGCGTCGCACCGTCCCGCCTACGCGCGCCTCGGCGCGGCGCTCGAGACGCTGGGGCATCCGGTGGTGTGCGCCGTGACCGCGACGGCGAGCGACGACGTGGCGGCCACGATCCGCGAGACCCTCGGTATCGAGGCAGTCGTGCTCGACCCTACGCGCCGCGACAACCTGCGCGTCGCCGACCGGCGGGGCCTGGCCGACAAGCCCGGGCACCTCGCAGCCATCGCGTCGAGCGGTGAGAAGCTCATCGTGTACGTGAACAGCCGGGAGCAATCGGTCCGCATCGCGCAGAGGATCCGCGAGTCGAGCCCGCGCCTCGCGCTGCACACCGCCTTCTACAACGGCGGCATGGCGCGCGCCGCCCGTCACGCGGTGGAGCGAGCGTTCCGTGAGGGCAGCATCACGGCCGTCGTCGCCACGAGCGCGTTCGGGGAGGGCGTCAACATCCCCGACGTGCGGCACGTCGGCCTCTTCCACCTGCCGTTCAACGCCGTCGAGTTCAACCAGATGTGCGGCCGCGCGGGCCGCGACGGCGCGCCCGCCACGGTGCACCTGCTGTTCGGCGAGCGGGATGGCCGCCTGAACGAGCTCATCCTCGAGTCCACGGCCCCGGACCTCGACGACCTGCGCGCGCTCTATGCGGTGCTGCGGGCACGCGCGTCCGCCCGGGCGGACGGCTGGATCGAGGCCTCGAACGCCGAGCTGGCGGAGGCCGTGAAACGTGCGCGCCCCAAGACGCGCCTGACGGACCGCGGCGTCTCCACCGGCGTCGGGGTCTTCCGCGAGGTCGGACTCGTGGCGAGCGAGGGGGTCGGCGCGTATCGCCGCCTCATGCTGCTGCCCGTCGACGGTAAGGTCGATCTGACATCGTCGGTGCGCTACGCGGAAGGCGTCGAGGAGGCCGAGGAGTTCTCGACCTTCCGGGCGTGGGTGCTCGGTGCGCCGGCGGACGAGCTGCTCCGGGCGTTCGACCGGCCGATCCTGCCTGCGCTCTGAAAGGCGCCGTTCCGCCGTCCGGCTGCTAGA
>PKWR01000024.1:6265-14849 GCA_003133285.1 Coriobacteriia bacterium | reverse complement strand
CCGACAAGTCGCAGATCATCAAAGCGGGGGCGTCGGTGGTGCTCGGCCCCGGCACCGCTTCCGTGGCAGGGATCTTCCTCGAGCGCGCAGCAGGGCTCGGCCTGCATCCGCGGTTCGTCGCGGAGTACGGCGCGGCTTCACCGGTGGAAGAGGCTCTGACGGCGCGGTTCGCGGTGCGCTCGCGTCCCGACCGCCCGGGTGGCGCGCTCACGCTCGACGTCCGCGGGGTCCACGCTGAGTACGTGGGGCTCGAGCTCACCGCGCCGGCCTACCAGGCGCCCAACGTCGCCGTGGCCGTCGCGGCCGCCGAGTGCGCGCTCGGGCGGGCGCTCGATACGGATGCGGCGCGCGGCGCGCTGGCGCGGATGACGTTCCCGGGCCGCTTCGAAGTGCTGGTGGCAGATCCGCCGCTGGTGATCGACGGGGCGCACAACCCGCAGGCTGCCGGGGTGCTGGCCGACGCCGTGCGCGACGCGTGGCCCGACGACCGTGTCCGCCCGCTGTGCGTGCTCGGCGTGCTCACGGACAAGGACGCGGACGGCATCGTGCGCGCGCTCGCGCCGGTGGTCGACGGTTTCGTGGTGACACAGCCCGAATCCTCGCGGGCGCGTGACGCCGGCGACCTGGCCGCGATCGTCGAGTACGCGACGGGCTCGTGGCCCGAGATCCGCCCGGACCTCGCGGACGCGGTCGCTCACGCGCGGGCGCATGCGGGTTCGCGCGGGGTCGTCGTCACGGGCAGTCTCTACACTGCGGGACAGGCAAGGGCGATCGTGCAGGCCCCCTGAGGCCCCATCCCGGCGGAATGCACGCTGGCCCAGCGGGGCGGCGCGAGCGCCGTCTGATAGAATCCGCGTGACCACCCACCGGTCCCGCGCACACGTGAGGCGCGCCATCGTCGAAGGGGAACCATGACCGACATTCTCGGGCCCGCGATGCCCTTCCTGAAGCTGGCAGGGCAGCTCTGTGTCGTCTTCTACGTGGTCTTCCACCTGTCGCTCATCTTCTGGGTGGTCCGCGACGCGCAGCGCCGCGGCGCGATGGCCTGGTTCTGGGGCGTCGCCACCTTGTTCTTCGGCGTCTTGACCTGGGTCGTCTACATGGTCGTGCGCCCGCCGGAGACCCTCGACGACGCGCACGAGCGTGAGCTCGAGATCGCGGCACGGGAGTCGGAGATGCAGCGCGTCGGGGCGACCTGCCCGCACTGCTTCAAGCCCATCGAGTCGGACTACCTGATCTGTCCGACGTGCATGAAGCAGCTGAAGAAGCCGTGCACGAACTGCGGCCGGCCCGTGAAGTCCTCCTGGTCGGTCTGTCCGTACTGCAAGACCCGGCAGGTCGTCGGGGAGCGGGTCGCTGAAGCGCCGAACGTCGCCGCGCCGGCGCCTGTCGAGTCGTTCGCCGACGCCGCCGCGCATGCCGAGACCCTCGCCGGTGCGAACACCCCGAAGAAGAAGAAAGCTGCACCCGCCAACAGCGAAGCGTAGGAGGCGGTACCCACCGTGCCCGAGATCACCGTCACGCTGCCCGATGGCAGCACGAAGTCAGTCCCCGAAGGCTCCACGGTCCTCGACGTCGCAGCCTCGATCGGTGCGCGCCTCGCAGCGGCAGCCGTGGCCGGCCGCGTCGACGACGCGCTGGTCGACGTGGCGCACGTCGTTCCCGACGGCTCGAGTGTGGCGATCGTCACCGAGAACAGCCCTGAGGGGCTCCACATCCTGCGCCACTCGACCGCGCACGTGATGGCCGAGGCCGTCAAGGACCTCTTCCCGACGGCCGAGTTCGGCATCGGGCCCGCCATCGAGGACGGCTTCTACTACGACTTCCAGGTGGACCGGCCGTTCACCCCCGATGACCTTGCGGCGATCGAGACGCGCATGCGCGAGATCGTCGCCGAGGCCGTGTCCTTCAAGCGGGGAGAGCTCGACCGCCTCGAGGCATGGGACCGGTTCGAGGGCCAGGACATGAAGCGCGAGCTGATCGACGGTCTGCCCGAGGACGAGACGATCTCGATCTACACCCAGGGCAACTTCACCGACCTGTGCCGCGGGCCGCACGTGCCCGACACGAGCCGGATCCGCGCGTTCAAGCTCACAAAGATCGCCGGCGCCTACTGGCGCGGCGACTCGACCCGCCCGATGCTGCAGCGCATCTACGGCACGGCGTGGTACTCCGAGAAGGAGCTCGAGGAGTACCTCACCCGCATCGAGGAGGCCGAGAAGCGCGACCACCGCAAGATCGGCAAGGAGCTCGACCTCTTCAGCTTCCACGAGGAGGCCGGCGCCGGCCTGCCGCTCTACCACCCCAAGGGCGCGCGCGTGCTGCGCCTGCTCCAGCAGTGGCTCCGCGGCGTGCTCTACGAGCGCGGCTACGTCGAGGTCATCACCCCGCACATCTTCAAGTCCGACGTGTGGAAGATCTCGGGCCACTACGAGAACTACCGCGAGAACATGTACTTCTTCGAGGTGGACGAGGGCGACGGCAAGACCAGCGAGTACGGCATCAAGCCCATGAACTGCCCGGGCCACCTCATGATCTACGCCGACAGCATGAAGTCCTACCGCGACCTGCCGATCCGCATGTCGGAGTTCGGCACCGTGTACCGCCACGAGATGTCCGGCGTCGTGCACGGGCTGATGCGCGCCCGCTCCTTCACGCAGGACGACGCGCACATCTTCTGCACGCCGGAGCAGGTGCACGCCGAAGTGCTCGGCATGCTCGATCTCGTCGCGTACGTCAACGGGGTGTTCGGCTTCGAGTACTCCGCCGAGGTCTCGACCCGTCCGGAGAAGTCGATCGGCGGCGACGAGTACTGGAAGATGGCCACCGACGCCCTCTTCGCGGCGCTCGATGCGAAGGGCGTGCCCTACGAGATCAACGAGGGCGATGGCGCGTTCTACGGACCGAAGATCGACATCAAGCTGAAGGACGCCATCGGGCGCACGTGGCAGACCTCGACGATCCAGGTCGACTACAACATGCCGCAGCGCTTCGGCCTCACCTACCGCACGCCCGAGAACGGCGAGGCGCAGCCGATCATGC
This sequence comes from Coriobacteriia bacterium, assembly GCA_003133285.1. GTDB lineage: Bacteria > Actinomycetota > Coriobacteriia > Anaerosomatales > PALSA-660 > PALSA-660. The sequence goes on along the minus strand of PKWR01000024.1, from coordinate 11,807 downwards.
TGCACCGCACGATCCTCGGCTCGATGGAGCGCTTCTTCGGCATCCTCATCGAGCACTACGCGGGCGCGTTCCCGACGTGGCTCGCGCCGGTGCAGGTCGTCGTGATCCCGATCTCCGACCGTCATCTCGACTACGCACACGACGTGCGCGCCAAGCTCGAGAAGCGCGGCGTGCGCGTGGAGGTCTACTCCGACAACGAGCCGATGCGCATCAAGATCGCCAAGGCGCAGCAGCAGAAGACCCCGTACATGCTCGTCGTGGGCGACAAGGAGGCCGAATCGGGCCAGGTCGGCGTCCGCGAGCGCACGCAGGGCGACCTCGGGGCGCGCACGATCGATGAGCTCGTCGCTATGGTCAAGGAAGGCGATCCGCTCGCGAGCTGACATCCCTCGCCGCGTGCTAGTCTGACCCCATGAGATGGTCCCGACTCTATAGCGCGCGAGGTGGCTATCCTCTGGCGGTCGTCGCGGTGGCCGCTGCGACGGCGTTGCTGCTGCCGTTCCGCGCGCACCTCCATCCTGCCCAGGCGATGCTGATCTTCGTGCCGGTCATCGTGGCCATCGGCCGGCTGGCGGGCGTGCGTGCCTCGGCCGTCGGAGCCGTGCTCGCGTTCCTTGCGGCGGACTTCGTGTTCGTGCCGCCGTACTACCACCTGACCGTGGCTTCGCCGGCCGACTGGATCACCCTGCTCGTATTCCTCCTTGTCGCGCTGTCGTCGGGGTTGCAGACAGGCGCCATCCGGCAGCGCGAGCGGGCCGCAGTGCAACGGGAGCGCGAGATCGCTCTGCTCAGCCGCCTGTCCTCGAGGCTGGTCTCCGAGGAGTCCATCGAGGAGATGGCGACCTTCATCGTCGGGGAAGTGGCGGCGGTGCTGGGCGCCGACCGTGCTGTCGTGTTCGTCCGGGCGCCGGGGGACCGCGCGGCGCTCATGGCACAGGCCGGGGGAGTCAGCTGCGGCGTGGCCGAGGGAGCGTTCGCGGACTGGGTCATGCGCAACGACAAGGCCGTGGGTCTCCCGCTCACGGACGACCCCTCGATCGGGCCCCACCCCGTCTCGGTGCTGGTCGACGAGGCCCTGCCTGGCATCGTCGCGGATGGCGTCTACCTGCCCCTGCAGACCGGCGAGTGCCTCGAGGGGGTCCTATACGCCCGTCCGCTCTCCGGGGTCGAATCGTCTCCCGAGCGCGTCCGCCACCTGATCGCCGTCGCGAACCTGGCCGCAGCCTTCCTGGAGCGGCGCCGGCTCGAGGACGAGGCGGCGCAGGCGGCTGCCCTGCAGGAGTCGGATCGCCTCAAGGCGACGCTCGTCTCGTCAGTCTCGCACGAGCTCAAGACGCCGCTCGCCGCTGTGACCGCGCGCATCACGGGGCTGCTGGACGAGGGCGAGACATGCACTCCCGATCGCGTCCGCGAGGAGCTGGAGGCCGCTACCGAGGACCTCCACCGGCTCGATTCCTCGATCGGCGACCTCGTCGACGTCTCACGTCTCGAGTCGGACGCGTGGCGCCCGGTGCCGGACATGTGGGACATCGGCGAGCTGCTCGGAACGGTCGCGTCGCGCATCCCCGTCGCGTCGAAGCGCCGCGTGCGCTTCGAGGTGGCCGAGGGCCTGCCCTCCGTCTGGGTGGACTTCCGTCAGGTCGTGCGCGCGCTGTCCACCATGGTCGACAACGCGCTCACCTACGCCCCCGGGGCCGACATCGTGGTCGGAGCTCGCGCTCTGGGGACCGACCTGCTCGTGTGGGTCGAGGACCGGGGACCCGGCGTCCCGGACGAAGAGAAGCAGCGCGTGTTCGAGAAGTTCTATCGTGGTACGACCTCGGCCGCCTCGTCCTCGGGCACCGGGCTCGGTCTTGCGATCGTGCGCGAGATCGCCCGCGCCCACGGCGGGCGCGTGTGGGTCGAGGACGCCGAGCCCCGAGGTGCCCGTTTTGTCCTGTCGCTACCGCTCCAGGGGGTCAGCCCGTGAAGTCCGAGCAGTCCAGCCCGCCCGAACGCAGCCCGCGCATCCTCGTGATCGACGACGAGGAGCAGATACGGCGCGCGTTGCGCTCGATCCTCCAGGCGCGGCACTACACGGTCGACCTGGCCGCGACGGGAGCCGCCGGTCTCGAGGCGGCGGTCGACACGACGCCCGACCTGATCGTGCTCGACCTGTCGCTTCCCGACATGAGCGGGCTCGTCGTGTGCGAGCAGCTCCGCGCGTGGTACGAGGGGCCGATCGTGGTCCTCTCCGTGCGCGACGCCGATGCCGACAAGATCGCAGCGCTGGACCTGGGGGCCGACGACTACCTGACCAAACCCTTCTCGGCCGGCGAGTTGCTCGCGCGCATCCGGGCCCACCTGCGCCGCATCTCGGGCGCCGAGCTCTCCGTGCGCGAGATCAAGGCGGGAGACCTGATGATCGATCTGGCGAAGAGGGTCGTGACGGTGAAAGGACAGCCCGTCCACCTCACGCGCACCGAGTTCGACATCCTGGCCGAGCTCGCGCGCAACGCCGACCGGGTCGTGACCTCGCATGCCCTGCTCAACTCCGTGTGGGGACCCGACTACGTCTCGGACACCCAGACGCTGCGGGTCCACGTCTCGCACCTCCGGCAGAAGATCGAGCCCCAAGGAGGCGTGTCACGCTACATCCTCACCGAGCCCGGTGTGGGCTTCCGCTTCGCCGGCGATCCCGACATCCCTGCGTAGCCACCGCCCCGACCGGCATTCTTCACCGATTCTTCACGCGACGGCGCGTGACCTTCACACTCGCTCAACGCCGGTCCGCGTACGATGTGTGCAGGCCGCGGCCCTGAGGGGTACGCGGTCTATGTGTGCGTTGTTCCGTCACGAAGTCGTCGAAGAGGAGCGGTACCTGTGGGGGACCTGATCTACGTGGGCATCCCGTTCGTGTTCTTGGGCTTGTGTCTGCTCTACGTCCGCGCTGCGGACAAGTTGTAGGGGGGCACATGACCGAGTACATCATCATGGGCGCCATCGCTCTGGGCATCCTGCTGTACCTCGCCTACGCGCTCCTGTTCCCCGAGAAGTTCTGAGCGGAGGAACGGTGGCCTTCGACATCGCACGGCTGGTCGGCTATGGCGCGGTGCTCCTCGGCATCGCGTATCCGCTCGGCCTCTATATGGCGCGCGTCTTCACCGGCGGGCGCACCTGGCTCACACCGGTGCTCGCCCCGATCGAGCGGCTCGTCTACCGCGTGGCCGGGGTCGACCCCGCCTCCGAGATGCCCTGGACGGGCTACGCGGTCTCGCTCCTGCTCTTCAACTTCGCGTGCTTCGTGATCCTCTATCTGCTGCTCAGGCTCCAAGGCCTGCTTCCGCTGAACCCGACGCAGGCCGGCGCGATGTCCCCGGCCATCGCGTTCAACACGGCGGTCAGCTTCGTGACCAACACGAACTGGCAGGCGTACTCCGGCGAGACCGCGGTCAGCCATCTCGTTCAGATGGCCGGATTCACGTGGCAGAACTTCATCTCGGCCGCGACCGGCGTCTCCGTGGCGCTCGCCCTGATCCGCGGGCTGACGCGCAAGGAGGTCCGCACGGTCGGCAACTTCTGGGTCGACCTCACGCGCACGTGGCTCTACGTGATGCTGCCGCTGTGCGTCGTGCTCTCGCTGGTCTACGTGTCGCAGGGCGCCGTTCAGACGCTGGCCGGTCAGGTAGCCGCCACGACGGTCCAGGGCGCGACGCAGGCGATCCATGTCGGCCCGATAGCGTCGCAAGAGGCGATCAAGGAACTCGGCACCAACGGCGGCGGCTTCTTCGGCGCCAACTCGGCACACCCGTTCGAGAACCCGACGCCCTTGACCGACTTCCTGCAGGTGCTTGCCGTGCTGGCCATACCCGCAGGCCTCACGTTCACCTTCGGCAAGATGGCGGGCAACATGCGACAGGGTGCCGCGATCTTCCTCGCCATGTTCATCCTGTTCGCTGCCAGCGTGACCGTCATGTATTCCTTCGAGCGCGCGGGCAACCCGAACCTGACGGCGGCGGGGGCCGACCAGGTCGCCTCGGCCGTCCAGTCTGGGGGCAATACCGAGGGCAAAGAGGTCCGTTTCGGGATCGAGGCATCGGCGCTCTATGGCAGCGTCACGACGGCCGCATCGAACGGTGCCGTGAACGGGTCCATGTCGAGCATGACGCCGCTCTCCGGAGGCATGGCCATGCTCAACATGGCGCTCGGTGAGGTGGTGTTCGGCGGCGTCGGCGCCGGCTTGTACGGCATGCTCGTCTTCGCCATCCTGGCGGTCTTCATCGCCGGCCTCATGGTCGGCCGGACTCCGGAGTTCCTCGGCAAGAAGATCGGCCCCAAGGAGATGAAGCTCGCCATGTTCGCGGTGCTGGCGCTCGAAGCCGGCATCCTGATCGGCACGACGATCGGCGTCAGCACGCCGGCGGGGCTGGCGGGCCGGCTGAGCGCGGGCCCCCACGGCCTGACGGAGATCATGTACGCGTTCACCTCCGGCGTCGGCAACAACGGCTCCGCGTTCGCGGGGCTGAACGCCGCGTCGCCGTTCTACGCCACCGCGATCGGCATCGCGATGCTGGTCGGCCGCTACCTGTTCATCGTGCCGGTGCTCGCGATCGCCGGCTCGATGGGGCCGAAGAAGCAGGTACCGGCGTCGGCCGGCACGTTCCCGACCGACTCGCCTCTGTTCGTCGGCCTCCTCATCGGCGTCGTGCTGATCGTCGGCGCCCTCACGTTCTTCCCTGCCTATGCGCTTGGCCCCGTGCTCGAGCACTTCCTCATGCACACCGGACGAGTCTTCTAGGAGGTGGGACCCGTGACCGAGGAGATGGACATGCATGTGGAGGCACCGGCGGGTTCCGCCGAGGTACGCAAGCGCCCGGGTGTGGCGACGTCGAAGGAACTCGTGCGCGAGGCGGTACGCCAGTCGCTCGTCAAGCTCAACCCGAGGACGCTGTGGCACAACCCGGTCATGTTCGTGGTGGAGATCGGTGCCGCGATCGTGACGTTCTATGTCTTCGCCGACCTGGTCGTGACGACCGGGCACAGCGCGGTGTTCCTGGTTCAGATCGCGATCTGGCTCTGGTTCACTGTGCTGTTCGCCAACTTCGCCGAAGCGATGGCCGAGGGACGCGGNNGTCGTGGTGTCGGCGGGGGAGACGATCCCGGGCGACGGCGATGTCGTCCAAGGCATCGCGTCGGTCGACGAATCGGCGATCACCGGCGAGTCGGCGCCCGTCATCCGCGAGAGCGGCGGCGACCGGAGCGCGGTCACCGGCGGCACGAAGGTGCTCTCGGACCGCATCATCGTGCAGATCACCTCCGAGCCGGGCAAGACGTTCCTCGACCGCATGATCGCGCTCGTCGAGGGTGCGAGCCGGCAGAAGACGCCGAACGAGATCGCGCTCGACATCCTGCTCGTCTCGCTCACGATCATCTTCCTGCTCGTGACCATCTCGCTCGAGGCCTTCGCGATCTACTCGGGCCAAGCTGTCCCGGTCTCGGTGCTCATCGCGCTGCTGGTGTGCCTCATCCCGACGACCATCGGCGGTCTGCTCTCCTCGATCGG
>PKWR01000024.1:0-6209 GCA_003133285.1 Coriobacteriia bacterium | reverse complement strand
CAGCTCGCGTCCATCTCGGACGAGACGCCTGAAGGCCGCTCGATCGTCGTGCTCGCCAAGCAGTTCGGGATCCGCGAGCGGCATCTGCACCAGAACGAGACGACGTTCATCCCCTTCACGGCGCTCACCAGGATGAGCGGCGTGGACTGGCAGGGCCACAGGATCCGCAAGGGCGCGACCGACTCCGTCATCGCGTGGGTCGAGAGCCGGGGCGGCACCGTCCCCGACGAGCTCGAAGGACTCGTGCGGCGCGTCGCCGAGAGCGGGGGNNGTCTCGATGGACGATCGGGCTCTCGGCGTGGTCCACCTCAAGGACATCGTGAAGGGCGGCATCCGCGATCGCTTCGAGCAGTTGCGCGCCATGGGTATCCGCACGGTCATGATCACCGGCGACAACCCGGTGACCGCGGCGGTCATCGCCAAGGAGGCGGGCGTCGACGACTTCCTGGCGCAGGCGACCCCCGAGGCGAAGATGGAGCTGATCCGCAAGGAGCAGGCGCAGGGCAAGCTCGTCGCGATGACGGGCGACGGCACGAATGACGCGCCGGCGCTCGCCCAGGCCGATGTGGGCGTCGCCATGAACACCGGAACGACGGCCGCCAAAGAGGCCGGGAACATGGTCGACCTGGACTCGAACCCGACGAAGCTCATCGAGATCGTGGAGATCGGCAAGCAGCTGCTCATGACCCGCGGCGCGCTGACGACCTTTTCCATCGCGAACGACGTCGCGAAGTACTTTGCGATCATCCCGGCGATGTTCATGAAGGCGTATCCGCCGCTCACGGCCCTCAACATCATGGGACTCCACTCGTCCCAGAGCGCCATCATGTCCGCTGTCATCTTCAACGCGCTCGTGATCGTGGCCCTGATCCCGCTCTCGCTCAAGGGCGTGAAGTACCGCCCGCTCGGCGCAGCGGTCGTGCTGCGGCGCAACCTGCTCGTCTACGGTCTCGGAGGCATCATCGTGCCGTTCATCGGTATCAAGATCATCGATATGCTCCTCGTTGCCATCCACCTGGCCGGCTAGGAGAAGCGGACATGAGACGCTACGTGTTCACTTCGATCCGGATGGCCCTGGTGACGCTCGTGGTCCTGGGCCTCGTCTATCCGCTCATCGTCACGGGGGTCGCACAGGTCGCGTTCCCGGCACAGGCGAACGGCAGCCTGATCACGTCGGCGAGCGGGACCGTGGTCGGTTCCGCCCTGATCGGTCAGCGCTTCACCGATGCGAAGTACTTCGACGGGCGCCCCTCCGCCGCCGGAGCCGACGGCTACGACGCCTCGGCGTCCGGCGCGTCGAACCTGGGGCCGACGAGCAGGGTCCTGGTCGACCGCGTGCGCACCGGCGTGGCTGCGGCGGTCAGCGAGGATCCCGGCTTGTCCGCGGGCAGCGTGCCCGTCGACATGGTGACCGCGTCGGGCAGCGGTCTGGATCCGGATATCACGCTCGCCAACGCGTACGCGCAGGTCGCCCGCGTTGCGAGGGCGCGCTCACTTCCTGAGGCGACCGTTCGCGGTATCGTTGACACGCAGGCCATCGGGCGCCAGTTCGGCGTGCTGGGCGAGCCTCGCGTGAACGTCCTGCTGCTCAACATGGCACTGGACGCAGCCAAGTGAGAGGGACGGGCCCGTGACCGACGAGGAGCTCGATAGTCTCAAGGAGCACGTCGCCCGAACGCACGGACGCCACAAGATCTTCTTGGGCTACGCGCCCGGCGTGGGCAAGACCTACACCATGCTTTCCGAGGCGCAGCGCCGTCACGCGCGCGGCGAGGACATCGTCATCGGCTTCGTCGAGCCGCACAGGCGGCCCGAGACGATCGCGCTCATGCAGGGCCTCGAGGCCGTTCCCACCAAGAAGTTCGAGTATCGCGGCACCACGCTCGAGGAGATGGACACCGCCGCGATCATCGCGCGGCACCCGCAATGGGTGCTCGTCGACGAGCTGGCGCACACCAACGCGCCGGGAGCCGCGCACGAGAAGCGGTGGCAGTCGGTCGAGGAGATCTTGGCCGCGGGCATCAACGTCATCTCCACCGTCAACGTCCAGCATTTCGAGTCGCTGAACGACACGGTGGCCCAGATCACCGGAGTGAGCGTTCGCGAGACCGTGCCCGACCGCCTGCTCGACGAGGCGGACGAAGTCGTGCTGGTCGACATCACCCCGGAGGCGCTCGTCAATCGGCTCAACCGCGGGGTCATCTACGCACCGGAGAAGGTCCCGAAGGCGCTCGCCAACTTCTTCCGTCGCGGCAACCTCGTGGCGCTGCGGGAGCTCGCGCTGCGACGGACCGCCGAAGAGGTCGACGACGACCTGACCCGGTTCATGCAAGAGCATGACGTCGACAAGACCTGGGGCGTCAACGAGCGCGTGCTCGTCGCGGTCACGCCGAGGCCGCTGGGGGCCAAGCTCATCCGGCGCGGCTACCACCTCGCCCGACGCATGAACGGGCGCTTCTGGGTGCTGTGTGTGCGTCCGCCGGGCGTCGCGCTTTCGGCGAAGGAGGAGCAGACCCTTGGGGAGCTGCGGTTCCTCACGTTGGATCTGGGTGGCGAGTTCGTCGAGCTGGTCGGCAGCGATCCCGCGGAGGAGATGATCGACTTCGCGACGAAGAACCAGGTGACCTACGTGGTGATGGGCCAATCGGCGCGCAGCAGGTTCGACGAGGTCGTGCGAGGCTCGATCGTGAACCGCATCATGCGCGAGACGCGCAACGTCGACATCGTCGTGGTCGCCGACCCCGAGCGCGTCGATTCAGGCTTCGTCGGGTAGGGGAGTCAAGGGCCGTCCGCCCTTGCGCCTCACCCGGTCGACCCGTATACTCACACGGCTAATCGAATACCGCTCACAAGCGGGACCCGTTTCGACAGGTCCCCACCCACGCGGCGCGAACGCAGCAGCTGCCAGGTCGAGAAGCGACACGCACGGCGACCCGCGAGGCGGGCCGTCCTCTGTGGGTCATCTCCGTCCGGCAGGCTGTCCTTCAAGCCGCCGGGCTTTTTGTTTGCATGTGCCTGATGAACACGCACGGAGGTGAAAGCGATAACTGCTATCGAGACTCGCGTAAACGAGCGCATCCGCGCACCGCGCGTTCGGCTCGTTGGCGCCGACGGCGACCAGCTCGGCATCTTCGTCACGAGTGATGCCCAGAAGATCGCCGACGACCAGGGGCTCGACCTCGTCGAGGTCGCTCCCAACGCCGACCCGCCCGTCTGCAGGATCATGGACTTCAGCAAGTGGAAGTACGAAGAAGCCATGAAGGCGAAGAAGGCCCGCAAGAACCAGACGACGGTCCAGGTCAAGGAGATCAAGTTCCGGCCGAAGATCGGCATCGCCGACTACGAGACCAAGAAGAAGCACGTCGTCCGCTTCATCGAGGCGGGTGCGAAGGTGAAGGTCACGATCATGTTCCGCGGTCGTGAGATGGTCCACGCGGAGCGCGGACTGGCGATCCTCGAGAGGCTCGCGGAGGACATCCGCGATATCGCGCACATCGAGAACCAGCCCAAGGTCGAGGGCCGCAACATGTTCATGCTCGTCTCGCCGTCCCGCAAGGAAGTGAAGCCGGCGAGCAAGCCCGAGAAGGATACGGAAGCGACCGAGCCTGCCGCCGAGTAGGCAGCCAAGGACCGGAGTTCCCAGTACCGACAAGGAGTCCGAAGACAATGCCGAAGATGAAGACGCACAAGGGCACGGCCAAGCGGTTCAAGCTGACCAGCTCGGGCAAGATCAAGCGCGCCAACGCGTTCAAGAGCCACATCCTTGAGAAGAAGAGCCCGAAGACCAAGCGCGGACTCGCGCAACCGTCCTTCGTGCACAAGGCCGACATGGCTGTCATCCGCAAGAACCTCGGCGTGTAGCAGCAGCCGCCGACCACCCGTTCATCGAGGAGTTGACCTAAGAGATGCCCCGCATAAAGCGCTCAGTCACCGCCAAGAAGAAGCGTCGCACCGTACTCGGACGTGCTGCCGGGTACGTCGGCAACAAGTCCCGCTCGTATCGCGCAGCGAAGGAGCAGACCCAGCACTCGCTGGCCTACGCCTACCGCGACCGCCGCGTGAAGAAGCGCGAGATCCGCAAGCTGTGGATCACCCGCATCAACGCCGGCGCGCGCCTGAACGGCCTGTCCTACTCGCTGTTCATCAACGGCATGAAGAAGGCCGGCATCGAGCTCGACCGCAAGGTGCTCTCGGACATGGCGATCAACGATCCCGCAGGCTTCACGCAGCTGTGCGAGACCGCCAAGGCGATCCACGCCGCATAGGTCTTCCTCCGTCGGCTGGACAGGCCGGCGACGCTCGCGAAGAGCTGCAGCAAAGGCCCCGTCGCACCAGCGGCGGGGCCTTTGCGCGCTCCCGGGGGAGGACCCGCGGCTCTTACCCTCGACTAAGCCGAAGGCGTGCTCTGGACTAATGCGGGGGAGGAGCCCGACGATAGCAAGAATGCCGCTCGACAGGTCGGCACATCCCTATCGCAGCTCACCCGGAGGTCCCGTGTCACCCGAGCCCCTCGATATCCGTGCCCTCACCGGACTGACCGCGGCCGAGGCTGCGCGCCGGTTCGAGGTGGACGGCCCGAACGAGATCGCCTCCGAGAAACCCCGAAGCGTCTTCCAGATCGCCTGGGCGGTCGTGAGAGAGCCGATGCTGCTGTTGCTCGTCGCCGCCGGATCGCTCAACCTCGTCATCTCGGCCATGCGCCCCCAGGAGAACCGCGTCGGCGAAGCGTTGCTGCTGTTCATGTTCGTGGTCGTGGTGATCGGCATCACCTTCTACCAGGAGCGGAAGACCGAGCGCGCGCTCGACGCGCTGCGTGACCTCTCCAGTCCGCGCGCACTCGTCCTCCGCGACGGCATGCAGGTGCGCATCCCCGGCCGCGAGGTCGTGATGGGTGACCTCATGCTGCTCGCGGAGGGCGATCGCGTGCCCGCGGATGCGATCCTTCTCGATTGCACCAACCTGAGCGTCGACGAGTCGCTGCTCACCGGGGAGTCGGTGCCCGTCCGCAAGTCGGCGTGCGCAGCAGACGCACGCCACGAGCTCGGGCTCCCGGGCGGAGACGGCACCCCGTGGGTCTTCTCGGGGACGCTGGTCGTCAAGGGCCAGGGCATCGCGGAGGTGCTCGCGACGGCGACGGGCACGGAGCTGGGCAAGATCGGCGCCGCACTCTCCTCGGTCGAGACCGAACGGACCCCGCTGCAGGGCGAGGTCGACCACCTTGTCCGCAATCTTGCCGTGCTCGGGCTCTCCCTCGCCGGTGTCGTCATCGTCATCTTCGGGCTCACGCGCCACGACTGGCTCGAGGCCTCCCTCGCGGGCATCACCTTCGCGATGGCCATGCTTCCGGAGGAGTTCCCGGTCGTGCTGACGGTCTTCCTCGCGATCGGCGCGTGGCGCATCTCGAAGAGCAACGTGCTCACGCGACGCGTGCCCGCGATCGAGACGCTGGGCTCCGCGACGGTGCTGTGCTCCGACAAGACGGGCACGATCACCCAGAACCGCATGACGGTCCGGGCGCTGCAGGTCGGCCAGCGGCGGGTCGAGGTCGACGGCGATCCGCTTCCCGAGGTGGCCCACCCCCTGGTGGAGTTCGCTGTCCTGGCTTCACCGGTCGACCCGTTCGACCCGATGGACACCGCGTTCAAGACCCTGGGTGAGCGCTTCCTGGGTGAGACCGAGCATATGCACTCCGACTGGACGCTCGTGAAGGAGTACCCGCTCTCCGACCGGCTGCTCGCGCTCTCGCATGTGTGGCGGTCGCCGGACGGCGGTGACTACGTCATCGCGGCCAAGGGCGCTCCGGAGGCCATCGCAGACCTGTGCCACTTCGACGAGCCGCGGATCCGGACGATAAGCTACGAGGTCTCGCGCATGGCCGACGACGGTCTGCGGGTCCTCGGCGTGGCCCGGTCGGCCTTCAATGCGCGCGCGGGCCTTCCCGAGATCCAGCACGACTTCGTTTTCGAGTTCATGGGGCTCGTCGGCCTGCAGGACCCGATCAGGCAGGACGTTCCCGAAGCCGTCGCCCAGGCCCGCTCCGCCGGCATGCGCGTCGTCATGATCACCGGTGACTATCCGGGCACGGCGTTGGCGATCTCGCGCGAGGCCGGGCTCGACGCCGAGGGGCACGTGCTCACCGGGCCTGAGCTCGATGGCCTCGACGACGACACGCTCGCGCGCCGCATCGGGACCATCAACGTGTTCGCGCG
>PKWR01000179.1 GCA_003133285.1 Coriobacteriia bacterium | reverse complement strand
CGCCGCGGCCGGAGACGGTCACGACCACCGTGGCGTCACTCCCGAGCTCGGCGGCCAGACGCGGCAGCAGCGCCAGCGCGTGGCTGGACTCGATGGCCGGGATGATCCCCTCGAGTCTCGTGAGCTGCGCGAACGCCGCGAGCGCCGCGACGTCGGTGACGGCCTCGTAGCGCACGATGCCCTCGTCCTTGAAGTAGGCGTGCTCGGGCCCGACGCCGGGGTAGTCCAGCCCCGCCGAGATCGAGTACGCCTCGAGAGGGTTGCCCGCGTCGTCCTGCAGCAGGTAGCTGTAGAAGCCGTGCATCACGCCGGGCGTGCCGAGGGTCATCGACGCGCCGGTCCGGTCGGTGTCGATCCCGAGGCCGGCCGCCTCCGCGCCGACGAGCAGCGGGCGCTCCGCGGCCGGCACTCCGACGACGAAGGGGTAGAAGGTGCCGATCGCGTTGCTGCCGCCGCCGACGCACGCGACGACCGCGTCCACGCGGCCGACCTCCTTCTCGTCCAGTTGCGCGAGCGTCTCCTCGCCGATGACGCTCTGGAACGTGCGCACCATCGTCGGGTACGGATGGGGGCCCACGGCGCTGCCGATGCAGTAGAAGGTGTCCTCGACGCGCTCGACCCAGTGGCGCAGCGCGGCTGTCACGGCGTCCGCGAGCGTGCCGCTCCCCTCTTCCACCGGCACGACCTCCGCGCCCAGCAGCCGCATCTTGTAGACGTTGAGCGACTGGCGCCGGATGTCCTCGACGCCCATGAACACGGCACATTCGAGCCCGAGCAGCGCGCAGGTCGTCGCTGTAGCCACCCCGTGCTGGCCGGCGCCGGTCTCGGCGATCACACGCCGCTTGCCCATGCGCTTCGCGAGCAGGCACTGGCCCAGCGTGTTGTTGATCTTGTGGGCGCCGGTGTGCGCGAGGTCCTCGCGTTTGAGATAGACGCGTCCCAGCCCGACCGCCTTCGCGAGATTGTCGGCGCGGTAGAGCGGCGTCGGGCGCCCGACGTAGTCGCGGAGCAGACCGGCCAGCTCGCGCTCGAAGGACTCGTCCCGGGCTTCGAAGGCGGCCGTGAGCTCCTGCAGAGCCGGCACCACGGTCTCGGGCACGAACGAGCCGCCGTACGGCCCGAAGAAGCCCTGCGCGTCCGCGCCCTGATACGCCATGTCGGCGCTCGGAAGAAGATCGCTCATCGTCTCGCCCGCTCCTCGTTCTCATGGTCGGCCGCTCGCACCTCGGCGACGAACCGCTTCATCTTCTCTTCGCTCTTGATGCCGGGCGACTCCTCGACGCCCGACGACACGTCCACGCCGGCGGGGTGCAGGCGGCGCACCGCCTCCCGGACGTTCTCCGGACGCAGCCCGCCCGCCAGGTAGACCGGTGCGCCCCGGGGGACGTCGCGCGCGAGCTTGTAGTCGAAGGAGGTGCCGCTGCCGCCGGCGACGCCCTCCACCAGCGTGTCGAGCAACACCCCCGCGACCGCTCCGCGATACCGCTCGATGTCGGCCGGGTCGAACCCCGGGCCGACCCGGAACGTCTTCACGACGGGCACGTCGATGGACGCGCAGTACATGGGGCCCTCGACGCCGTGAAACTGCACCTCGGTGAGCCCCAGCTGCTCGACCGCCCGCGACACGTCCTCCAGCGATGCGTCGACGAACACCCCGACCCGCGCGACGGTGTGCGGCACGCGCGCGAGCACCACCGCCGCCTGTTTGACCGTCAGCGAGCGCCGGTGCCCCGGAGCGAGGATGACTCCGAGCGCGTCCGCGCCCGCGCGCACCGCCGCCTGCGCATCGCTCGCGCGCGTCAGGCCGCACACCTTGATCCTCGTCCGGGACACCCTCATCGCCTCTCCCCTACTCGGCTTCGCACAGGGTCGAGCCCGCGGCGAAGTCGAAGTCCTTCAGCTCTCCGGCGTTGTAGGCGGCGTACGCGGCCAGGTCGAAGTGACCATGGCCCGAGAGGTTGAACAGGATCGTCTTGTTCTCGCCGGCCGCCTGGGCCGCGAGCGCCTCGTTGATCGCGGCGAGGATCGCGTGGGCGGACTCCGGCGCCGGCAGGATGCCCTCGGCGCGAGCGAACTGCACGGCGGCGGCGAAGCACGCAGTCTGGTCGACCGCGACCGCCTCGACCTCGCCCTCATGCACGAGCTGGCTCACCAGCGGCGAGTCGCCGTGGTAGCGCAGGCCGCCGGCGTGGATGCCAGCCGGGACGAAGTCGTGGCCCAGCGTGTACATGAGCATCTGCGGGGTCATGCCGGCCTCGTCGCCGAGGTCGTAGCGGTACTCGCCGGCGGTCAGCGTCGGGCACGCCTTGGGCTCGACCGCGAGCAGGCGCGCCTTGCTCTTGCCCTGCAACTTGCGGTGGTAGTACGGGAATGCGATGCCGGCGAAGTTGGACCCGCCGCCGATGCACGCGATGACGACGTCGGGCTCCTCCTCGGCGAGTGCCATCTGTTCGATCGCCTCGAGGCCGATGATCGTCTGGTGCAGGCAGACGTGGTTGAGGACGGAGCCGAGTGAATAGTGCGTGCCGGGGTCCTTCAAGGCGACCTCGACGGCCTCGGAGATCGCGATGCCGAGGGAGCCGGTGGAATCCGGGTCCATCGCCAGCACGTGGCGCCCGGCGTCGGTGAGGTTGGTCGGCGAGGAATGCACGGTGCCGCCGTAGGTCTCCATGAGGATGCGGCGGTAGGGCTTCTGCTCGTAGCTCACCTTCACCATGAACACCTCGACGTCGATGCCGAACAGCGCACCGGCGATCGAGAGCGCCGAACCCCACTGGCCCGCGCCGGTCTCGGTCGAGATCTTGGTGATGCCCTCCATCTTGTTGTAGTACGCCTGCGGGATCGCGGTGTTGGGCTTGTGCGAGCC
>PKWR01000129.1 GCA_003133285.1 Coriobacteriia bacterium | reverse complement strand
TATGTGGTCGCTGCCGTAGCGGGGAGTCATGGTGGGTCGATTCTAGCGGTCGAGGCAACTGCAATGCGCCTCTGTCCGGCATGTCCTCGGTGAGGGCCGCCGCGAGCAGAAGCACTGCCGCACACAAGGCCTCCTCGACATGAAGACGGTCCTCGTCGGCCGCGTGCCGTCGTCCGCCGTCTGCCTCAGGTCCGCTACTTCACGACCACCGAGATCGTGGGCGACGTCACCTTGTAGCGTGCCGTCGTCCCGCCGAAGTACGCCTTGAAGTGGTACGTGCCCTTCTTGGTCGGGAAGAACGAGTAGCTCCATCTGCCGCGCGTGCCGCTTGCCGCCGTCGCATGTCGCGTGACCGAGTACCACGTCGAGCTGCCCGGCCTCTGGTACTTCAGGTAGACGTGATCGCCCGCGTACCCCTTGTAGAGGTATCCGGACAACGTGAACGAGTGGCGGTACCGTCCGGTCGTGACCGAGGACTTGACCGACAGTGTCTCCCGGAAGCGGTTCGAGAACGTGACGCTGTGCGTCGACTCCTTGTTGCCCGCGTTGTCCACAGAGTAGTAGCTGAGCGTGTGGTCCCGATAGCTCGAGACGTAGATGCTCCCCGCGTACGTCTTGTATGCGGCGCCGTCCAGCGAGTAGTACGTGGCGCGGACTCCCGCAGGGTTCGGCGCCGGCCCGTCGACGACCGAGAGATGTACGGTCACGGGCGCCAGCACAGTGCTCCTCGGCGCGTCGCTCGTCGTAGATGGCGCGTGCCTGTCGATGGTGAAGCTGACCACCTGCTCGGCTACGCGATCGTCCAGCGTCGTGATGCGCACGACGAGCCCGTGGAAGCCCTCGGCGGTGATGCTCGAGCCGATCGTGAACGGGAGGCCGTCCAACATCGCGGAAACCGCCGGCCGGGGCGTCTCGGTCGTTGACACGCCCGGCAGAACCGCGTTGGGAGTCGGGGAGGACGGGATGCCTGTGATGGTGAACGCGGGTGCAAGCGGATCCGCAACGAAGGTGCGGGTCACGCTTTGGCCTGTCGCGGTCGGATCCAGCACGCCGTATCCGCCTCCAGTGCCCGGGTCCCAGGTCTGGACGACGTAGCGATACGGACCGCGCAGGGCGGCCGTGTCCGTGTCGGTGAACGCCGTGGCCGCCGTGCGGTCCGTTGTCAGCTCACTCCAGACGTACGGCACGACGTTCGGAGCCCGCCACACGCGGTACGTGACGGAGCGCTCCTCGGGAATGGCACCGGTCGCGGTAGAGCGGGCGGGTGCGGCCCAGGACAACTGCACGTCGGAGCCGGTGGTGGTGGCGGCCAGGCCGCGCACGGGACCGTACTTGTACCCGGTGACCAGAACGTCGTCGATCGTCGCGCCCTCGCCGGCCTTCGGCGACTCATAGGTGTTGCCGTAGAAGTCGAGGAACTGGAACCGCACACGGCCCGGCTGCCTTGAGATGTTGACGGCGTTTCCCGGGGCCGACATGTCCCAAGTGTCGGTCCTCCACGTGCTCGCGGCAGTGAGTGGACAAGCGTAGTGATAGTCCCACTCCGTGTGAGGAGTCGAGTCCCACAGGATGTTCAGCGAGAGGCCATCATCCGAGCCGAGCGACGGCATCGTGTACTCGTAGGAGAGCGTCGCCGAGTAGTAGTCCGCGAGTTGCGGCAGGTTCAGCGTCGCGAGCCCACCTGCGAAGTTCGGGTACAGGCCCGTCCCCCACCCGTTCGGCGATCCCGCGCACCACAGCCCGTACGATCCGGAGTAGGCGCGCTGGGTCACCCGCCCCCACCATGCCGCCGGCGGCGGGAACTGGCCCCCGACGGGTTCGATCAGCCAGTCCGCGGCGGGCGCGGTCTCGAACCCTTCCGAACGGATCTCCGCAGGCGCCATGGTGGGGGCGCCCGCGAACGCGGCGGACGGGAGGAACAGAAGCGCCGCTCCGAGAAGGAGCAGGGTCAGGACTCGCGGTGTCGATCTCATGCGCTATCAGACCTTCCAGACATCGGACCGCCGACGGCGGTCAGTGCGCCGCCGGGAACGAGGCGGCGGCAGCGACCACTACGTCCTTGACCTCGAGCGGGGCCACGCGGTAGGCCGTGGCGACCACCTCGAAGGCGTAGCGGCCGCGGCTGAACACGACCGACGCAAGCCGCGCGCCATCGGTACCGAACCGCCCCGCGCGCGACCCGACCGTGACCGTCGCGAGGTTCTTCGGGAATGCCTTGGTGATGCCGTTCACGTATGAGCGCGCACCGGCCTCGGTCTTCTTGTCCAAGGTGGTGAGGACGACCAGCGTGACCTTGCCCGCGGGACCTTCCGCCGTCGGCTGCAGTGCAACGATGGCGCCGAACGCGCTCCTCTCGACGCTCGAGACCGTGTATCCCGAAAGCGCGGTGGGCAGCAGGGTCGCCGGGTCGTCCACCTTGGTGAAGTAGGCGGTGTCGGGCGGAACGGACGCCGGTGTCGACGGCTTCGCGGCGTTCGCCGTCTCGTCCAGCTTCGCCTTCGCGGCCGCGTTGCCCGCTGCTGCGGCCGCCTCGAACAACGCGACCGCGCTCGTGGTCTCCCCGGACGCCAAGGACCGCAGCCCCGCCTCGTACGCGGCTTGGCCGGGCGCGCGGGTCGCCTCGATGGAGCCCGCAGTGCGGGACGAAGGCGCGGCCGGCGCCGGCCTCGAGAACGCGCCCAAGACCACGATCACGGCTGCGACGGCCAGCACGGACCCGACGAACCACCGGGTCCGGTGCGACCGGCCGGATCGGGCACGTGTGTGACGTGGCGGCCGTGCGCTCACCGGTCCGCCTCGGTGACGGTGACCGACGCGATGCCGGCGGCGATGCCGACCGGGTCGAGCGTCGAGACGCCGCGCTCGGCCGCGTCGCGCACCGCAGCCTCGGCCATGCATGCGAAGTGGAAGACATCATCCGCGCACGCGTCCACCAGCGGCGCCAGTTGCGGGCCGTCCGCGCGAAGCCTCGATACGCCGGAGAACGCGGCCGCGTCGAGCCACCGCTGGACGAGCGCGACATCGAAGGCGGCTGCGCCCTGCTGCAGCGCGGCGATCTCGCCCATCTTCCAGTCGACCGGCACCCCGCCGGCGAACGCCTCAGCCAACTCGGGTGTCTGACCGTCGACGAGGACGAGCCCCATGACTCCGGTCCGCCCGATGATCCCGTTCAGTTCGTTCATGCCGTCGACGATGTCGGCCTTGGTCGTCTCGTCGAGGATGTTCCAGACCTCGAAGCCGTCGTACAGAACGACGACACGAGGCCAGCGCGGCTGCATGAAACGCAGCACGGCGCCGAGCGTCTTGCGCGGCGCCTTCGTGATCTTCAGCTCCTGGGCGAAGACCGAGGAGCCGTAGTCACGGTAGGAAGCGAGCGCGCGAGCGACCAGAGTCGACAGATTGACCCGCATGTATGCGAGGAAGTAGTCGCGCAGCGCCGCATTCGCGTCGAAGACCTCGCCCTCGCCGGTGAGGACCTCGACCTCCCCGGTGGCCGGCTCCGGGAGGACCATCTCGGCCACCGCCTCGACACCCTCCTGATCCACGGACGGGTCGGGGTCGAGCCCGGTGCCCCGCAGGTAGATCCGATGCAGTGCCTCGGACTCCTCGTCCCGGCTGGGTTCGGGGACTTCCTCACGGCGCCCGAAGACGCGCGCGACAGCTCCCACTGGTTCGCATGCGAACCCTGCGATCGCGTCGGCGATCTCCTCCTCGGTCACACCGGCTTCGTGAGCGAGGTCCGCGTCGGGATCCGCTGCGGTCGAGACAAGATAGGCCGCGACGGTCTTCTCCAGGTCGACGGCGGCGACCAGTTCCGCCATCGCAGCAAGCGTCCCGCGGATGCGACCGAGCCGCATCATCGTGAGCGGGATGTTCAAGCTCATCATCCCGAGGTGCGTGTCGTTCGCGCTGCGACGGAGGAAGTCGTTGAGCGCCGCGCGCGGGTAGTCGTCCGGGACGTTGTCGTCCGTGGTCACCACGACCACGTCCGACGGCACGGTGTCCGCCGCCCGCCGAGCGGCCGACAGCAGCGCGTTGGCTGCTGCGTGCGTCGTCAGGTGCCTCCAGAGCGGCCCCGCAGTCTCTTCGACAGGCGGGAAGGGATTCGCGACGTAGCCGAGCGCTGCATAGTCCGCCGGACGGTCCTCGGTCTCGAGCTCGGTCACGATCTCCTCCTGTGGTCGTACGTCCGGGGTCGCGCTGTGTTCCACAGCACCCTGCGTGCCGTGTTCGAATGTCGAGCCGGGGGCCCCGGACACACGTCCGGGGCCCCCTTCGGATCCCCTGCACTCAGAGAGCGGTACGGGGGTGCCGCGGCCCTACTTGTTGTGGCAACGCTCGCACACCCCGCGGTTGTCGTACCGCAGAAGCGCCTGCGAGAAGTTCGGGTTCACGCCCATCTGGTTGGCCTGGTTCGCCGGAAGCAGCGGGTTGGCCGTCGCGGTGGTCTCCTTCGGAGCAGCTCCCACTGTCGTGGTCGTGAGCTCGGCGACCGCCCAGCCCGTCATCTTCGCGGCGGAGCCGTGAGCGTAGTGACAGGTCAGGCACGAGATGTTGCCCCTGTTGTCCCAGTAGGGAGCGGTGCTGTTGGCTGCAACGCCACTGTTGTCTCCGATGCCCATCTCGAGCGGCAGGCCCTTGTCGTCCAGGACCGGGATGTTCAGCGCGCGTCCTGCGCCCTGACCCGTCGTCAAAGGGATGTCGACCAGGTGGCGATAGCGGACCTTGGCGCCGACCTCGGTTGTCGGGGTCGTGGTGTTGATCGAGACCGGCACGGTCTCGTACTGCTTGTAGTCGTAGCCGGCGCCTGTGTCCTTGGCGGTCGCATAGGCCGTGTGGCACGCGGAGCACCATGCCGACATCGCCCTGCCGGAGTTCTTGGCGTACTGCGGCGACGTGTAGTTCGGCTTGTAGAGGACCGCGTCGGCAACGCCTGCAGCGCCCTTCTTGAAGCCGCCCGTCGGGAAGCCCTGCTCGTTGGAGAGGACCCACGGGTTCGGGACGTCTCCGGCGAGGTATCCGCCGACCGTCACGCCGTTGACGCTGTCCTTGAGCAGACGGTAGTTGGAGCTGCCGTGGGGATCGTGGCAGTCCGTGCAACCGAAGGCCGCCATCGGGGCAAGGTTCGAGTTGCCGGTGCCGGGATCGACGTAGCCCCAGCGAATGGCGGGTCCGACCTTGGACCCCTGCATGTCGTGTGCGGACATGACCGTGGCGGTCCCTCCGACCTTCTCGAATCCGCCGCCGTTGAGCGCGGCGTTGAAGGTCGAGTTCGTGCCCGTGCCCGTGCTGCCGGCGGGGCCGGAGTCGAAGACGCCCATCTGGACGTTCGTCGAGGCGCCGGGAGCGCCGTCACCATGACACGCATAGCAGAAGTCGGTCATGTTCGACGCGTTCGAGATCAGCAAGGCGCTGGAACGGACGACGTTGTCCTTGCCCGTCCATCCGAGCGTGGAGAACGACGTGTGCGCGCGGTGGCAGCCGGCGCAGGCGTCGGTGTCCTGGACGTAGGAACCGTGCGGGCCGAAGTTCGCGTACGCGGCGCCGGTTGCGGCGAACAGGAACGCGCAGGTCGCGATCAGTACGAATGCGATTCTCTTCACAGTATTCACCTCCGTGGGTTCGGCTAGTGGACCGCGCACGCGATGCACGGGTCAAAGGAATGGGCCACACGCATGACCTCGACGCCGCTCTGAGCGCCCGCGATGGTGTGCGGATCGCTGCCGTTCATGGGGGTGTCGTTGTAGACCACGTCGATCGTCGCCTGCTCGATGGCGCCGCGGTTCGGGCCGTCGTTGAGGTGCTTCTTCGCCTCGTAGAGGGCGGACGTTGCGGCCGTGCCGTTCTTCGGCGAGCCGTTCCAGGTGGTCGGAACGACGCACTGGTACGACTTGATCTTGCCGCCGGTGGCGGTGACGAAGTGGCCCAGTGCGCCACGGGGCGCCTCGACCAGACCGAAGCCGTGGACCTCGCCCACAGGGGCTGTGGTGTCGCGGTAGAACTTCGGCACGGTCGATGCGGCCATCGTGCGGAGCGCACCCGCCCAGCCGGCGCCGCTCGTCGCGTCCGGCCAGCTGATGGCGCTGGTTTCCGGGTCCTTGGACGGCGCGCCGATCAGGTACGTGACCATCCAGTAGGACTCGAGCGCACGTGCGCGGATACGGTCGAGGGTGGACAGACCGCCCTTCATGCCCGCGATGTAGCCCGCTACCGTGCCGACAAGGCCATCGCCGGCGAGGCCCGACACCAGATCGGGTGAGAGCACTGCAGCGTCGAGAGCACCGGCCTTCACGTAGATGTCCGCGTAGCCATCGGTCACGACGTTCGTGTTGGTCGCCGGGTACTTGCCGTTCACGACCATGCGGGCGAACGGGCCGACCTCCATCGCATAGCCATCCCACCGGGGAGCCTTCATCCACGAGTAGCCACTGGTGCGATCGGGCTCGGTCATCGTGATGTCGCCGGGGTACTCGGCAGTGGCCTTGTCGGTGTAGCCGTAGGAAGCCGTGTAGTGCGAACGCGCGATGCTCTCGGTGATGTTGGCTTGGACTTTGGCGATCGCGTCATCGAGACCGCCGACGCCGCCGACGCCGCCTGCCTTGGACTCCAACAGCACGCCCTTGACGGCCGCGCCGGCCGCGTCGATGACCCAGCCGCCCTTGACGGCCATGGTCTCGCCGACGTCAGCCTGCGGGAAGCCACCCCAGGCGAGGAAGTTCCCGAGGCCTGCGCCATTGCCACCGAGAGCGGTGTTGTTCTTGTTGTCGTCCTTGGGGTACAGCGCGCCGAGCGCGAGCGCCAGCGGGATGTACTCCTTGACGACGAAGTCGCCGACTTCCGTCATGAGGGCCCGGAAGACGTCGAGCTTCTCCCGAAGTTCCTGCGCACTCTCGAAGGTGTTGGTGGTGCCACCGGCGACCAGAGCGGAGACCATCGGCATGCGTCCCGCGAACATCGCGCCGGCCTCGAAGGTGAGGCGACGGATGCGCAGCGCCTTGACGTACTGGGTGATGACCGCATCCCACAGCTTCTTGGAGAGGCCCGGGTAGGTTCCGAAGTTCGGGTCTCCCTCGACGTTCTTCAGTGGGACGACGCGCTCAGCGGGCAGAAGCAGCTGGCTGGCGTAGTCCGCGTTGCGGAAGTAGGGAATCCACGGCGGGATCGGCGGGCCCTGGACGTAGTCCTGGGCGACCAGGTGGTAGAAGTGCGTGATGCTGGACATCAGGAACTCGGAAGCCAGGATCATGTTGCGGACGTGGAGCCCGGCCTCGGGAACGCCTTCGGTCCCGACGACTCCGTTCCACTTGAACGTCGCATAGCCCTTGCTGACGCCGAGCACGCTGTCAGCGGCGAAGGTCGATGCCGTGCCGTGCGGGACCGGACAGACGCCGCAGATACGCTGCGTGAACGTGATCGCGTCGTTCGCCCGACGTCCGATCAGGAAGTTCTCGAACCCGCGCCACAGGTTGCCGTGAGCATCGGCTTCGGTGATCTTCCCGGTGACGTCGGTGGTGACCTTCACGCCGAGGTGTCCCTCGATGCGTGAGATCGGGTCGACTTCGATAGTAGCCATCTAGTTTCCTCCTCTCAGGTCTCTTAGCGGACCACGAACGGCGTGAATGCGTCCGGGTAGCCCTTTTCGGTACAGCCCATGCAGGGAGCGCCGGCGGTCAGGCAACAACCGCCCATCGTGTCGTGCGAGTTGTCGGCCAGCTCATGGAGCGGTGCGAGCTGTGCCAGCGAGGTGCCGACGGCGGCAAGGTTCATTGCCTCGTTCTGCGGCTGAGCGTTGTTCCAGCCATGGCGGCCACAGGACGACATCGTGGACTGACCCTTACAGCCGATGTTCTGCATGCAGCCGAGCTCGCCGGGCTTCGTCGCGAACTGCCGCTGCACGTAGTACTTGTAGCGGGGGCAGTACTTGCCGTGGAGAAGGTCGCCGTAGACCGCGGTAAGGCGGCCCTGCGTGTCGACTCCGGCACCGGTGAGTGAGAGATCGTGGTTGAGAAGACCGAGCGGGGCGCTCGGGGTGGCCGATGTCTGGCACACGGCGTCGACGAGCCAGGCAACGACCGTCAGCGTGAACCACCACGGGTTGACCGGGCAGCCGGGGACGTTGATGACCTTCGCGCTGGCGCCCTGCTGCAGTGCCGTTGCGCCCTCGACCAGTCCGCGCGACTTCAGGAAGTCAGCGACACCCTGGGCACCGGTCTGGCTCTTGGTCGTGACGCCCGCGTGGGCGACAAGGTCGGGGCCGATGCAGGCCGGGTAGCCGCCGTAGCTGGCGCACTGGCCGATGGCGATGACTGCCTTGCAGTCGGCGCGCGCGGCAAGATGGGCCACGACGTCGTCGAAGCTGAGTTCCGTCTCTTCGCCCGCGGTGCCGTCCATGGCGATCGAGCACCACGACGCGGCGCCGGACTTGTTCCAGTAGCCCTTGTTGAGCTTGTCCTGAACGGCGCCCTCGACGACCAGCACGTACGGGACCGCGTCGTTGGCGTGCATGGCGGCGTTCAGGTACCTGTACGCCTGGTCCCCGCCCATGCCCATGACCGTCTCGTGGTACTGCAGATCGATGAAGTCGATCAGCACGTCGGCGATGTTGACCGCATACGCGCTCTTGTCGACGTTCAGACCGGTCGTCGCGAGCGTCCGATGCCCGTACGGGTGACCCGCGACCGCGGTGTCGGAGAGCTGCGCGACCGGATCGGTCAGCGTCGAACCGGTGAGGATGCCGAGCGCCGCAGCCGTTGAGATGTTCTTGTCTGCCGTCGCACCCGGGACCGCTACGCCGGCCGCGTCCTCATACAGGCTGAGGAGCGACGTCGAGCATCCGGTGCACTCTGCCCCGTGCACCCAGATAACCTTGGGCTTGCTTGTGAAGCTGCCGCCGGCCGCCCATGCCCCACCGTGCGCGAACGCCTCGGTGATCTTGGCCAGGTTCGACTGGCTCATCCCCGCGGCCACACCAAGCATGCCCAGCGTCGTGACGAATTCACGTCTGGTTACTGCCATATCCCTTCAAACCTCCCTCATACATGACTCGTGACTGGTGTGCCCGAAATCAAAAGCCCCCCAGGAAGACTCGGGGTAACACGAAAGAACGCCACCTCCTTCTCGTCGGTCAGGTCTCCCTGGCAAACGGGTGGAGATGGCGTTGCAAGCGTGTCTCGTGAGTATCGGGGCGTGATTTCGGAATCACGCACCGGACTCCCGAGGGTCTTGGAGTGCCGGCTCCGACCCGTGGGATATCTCTTCGTGCTATTCGGTTGTCCGCCGTACAGACCGCGCCCGATGACGCGTCCTGTAACACGTGTTACGCGGTCATGCGCATACGCACTGCGTGCGTTCTATCCAATCGATCGCTGTCTTCATTCACTCGCAACGGGGCCGGCGGACGTGCCCGGCTTCCGGAACTTCTCCACGAATTCGGCCGCGTTGTAGACCGGGATCTCGAGCAGGTTCGCCATGCGGCGGAGTTCCGGGTCCTCCGTGCACAGGGCCTTGGTGCGCTTGGCCGACGAGAGGACGACGGCCGAGTCGAAGTCGATAGCCATGCGTTCGACAAGCGAACGAGCGTCGCTGTCGGAGTGCTCGGTCGGCTCCAGGACCTCGCCCAGCTTGTGGGAGCTCTCGACGCGGTCCTTCAGGGTCGCATAGCCGTTCTCGGTCATGAGCCACTTCCGGCGAGGGTCCAGCATCGTCTCAAGCCCGCCGTCCGCTATCACAGCCTCGACGAAGTCCGTCGTGGCGAAGAAGCGCTTCTTGCGGTACAGCAGCGGCAGGAGCAGCAGCGGGAGCGGCAGCAGGAGCCACCACGGGTTGCGAGGGAGCACCTTGGGAAGCGGGCTGACGTCCTGCGGCCAGCCCCACGCCTGCACGCGCGCGTTCTGCGTGTCGGTGACGTAGATGACGGACTTGCCTCCGACGCTGACGTCGCTCGGGTAGTTGAACTGCCCGTCCAGCACGCCACGCTCCCCGAACTTGACGACCTGCTGGCCGACGGTGGTGAAGATGGTCGCGTCGTGGCTCAGTGTGTCGACCTCGACGAACTTGTCGGTGACCCCCACTCCGGCGCCGGCGGGCCGCGGAAGGAACGCGATACCACGTGGGAGACCGAGTGTCTTGATCAGACGCTTGAAGTTCCCCTGAAGGTCGAACACCTGGATGCGGCGGTTGTTGCTGTCGGCGACGTAGACCCCGCCCTTGAACACCTTCACGGAGTTGGGGAACTGGAACTTGCCGGCCATCTCGTCCGCGGTCGACACCGCCCCGCTCCCGCCGATGGAGCGCATGAACGACCCGTCCGGCCCGAACTGCAGCATCCGATGGCCGTTCAGGATCTCGAGGACGTACATCGAGCCGTCAGGGGCGAAGTCGAGGGCGATCGGAGCCCACTGGATGCCCTTGGTCTTGAACGTCGGCAGCTGGTCCTTGGGGAGCTTGGGATCGAACACGCCCACGTACTCGCCCGACGGCTTGAAGATGAGCACCTCGCGCTTGCGCCGGTCGGCGATGTAGAGGTTGCCGCCCTTCGGGTCCTTCGCGAGGAAGAGCGGCGTGACCAGCTGGCCTTTGCCGAACGCGCGGAGGAAGGTCCCGTTCTCGCTGAACACGTCCACCTGCCCGAGACGTGAGTCGGCGACGTACACGACCGTGTCGGTCGCCAGCACGCCGATCGGCTGCTCGAGATGATTCGCGCCGGCGCCCGTGAACGAGAACATGTAGGTCGGGGGGTCGAGCGAGTCCGCCGCCGGGGCCCTCAGGTCGATGGTGAGGCTCTTGGTCGCCTGGAAGTTCACGAACCATGCGCCGAGGAGGGCGAGCAGCCCGATCAGTATGACGAGTGCGGCGATCTTGCGCTTCTGGCGTCGCCTCACTTCGCGCCCGCTGTCCGGCTGGCTTCCACGGAAAGCGCAAACGCCGACGTGGCTTCCTTGCTCGAGGAATCGACCTTGAACGCGACCGCATAGGCGTCAGCGGCCCCGGCGAAATCGCGTATCTTGTCCAGGATGCGGCCGTTCAGCATGGCCGCGTCGTAGCTATCGGGGCTGATCGCCCGCGCGATGCGGACGTCGTCGAGGGCCGCGGCTTCGTCTCCCGCGAGCCATGCCTTCGACGCTGCGGCATACCACTCCTCATAGGGACCGAGGGCGTCGAGCGCCGCCTGCGGGTCGGGCTGGTCGGGCATCGAGTCGAGCGCGGCGCGGAACTCCCACGCGGCGTTGACCTTGTCACCCTCGCTGATCAGCAGCTTGCCGAGTTCGTAGTGCGCCTCGGCGAAGTGAGGGTCGAACGCGAGCGCGATGTTGATCTGCTCCTTGGCCTGGTCCTTCTGACCGAGCCCGGCGTATGCCTGGCCCAGGCGCAGGTACGAGTCGGAGGCGTCCTTGCGGACGCGGATCGCGGCATTGAAGTAGCCCACGGCGTCCTCGTAGCGCTTCTGGATGAGCGCGATCTCGCCCAGGTAGAAGTACGCCTCGTCACGCCGCTGGTTGACGTTCTGGTAGTCACCGGTCGAGGTCAGCTCGAGGACCTTGTTGAAGTACTTCTCCGCGTCGGAGTAGTTCTTCTGGGTCATCGCGATGGCGCCGAGGTTCTCGTAGCCGCCCGCGAAGGTCGGATCCAGCTTCACGGCGATGATCAACTCGGCCGTCGCCCGGTCGAACATACCGGCGGTGCCAAGGGCCTCGGCGAGTCGGGAATGCAGGGTGGGGTCCTTGGGAGTGGCGTCGACCTGCTTCTGGAGCGCGTCGATGACCTGCATCGCGGGCGATGAGAGCCGCGCCGCCTGCGCCTGGGCGTAGACACTCCACCCGAAGAACCCGGCGAACAGCACGAGGGAGGCGCCCACGACCCATACGCCGACAGTCAGCCAGGTGTCGAGCTTGGCTGAGCGGGCGGGATCGGTATCGGTGGAGATGGGTGCAGGAGCGTGTGACGACGAGGCGGCCTCGACGGTGTCGACCGGATCCATTTGTCTCCAAGAGCTCTTTGCGGGGCCGGTCCTGCCGGGGATTTGTCCGACTCGCAGTGGAAAACGTTTCCGAGTATGCGCCCGCAATCGGGCGTGTCAATGCACCTTCGAGCCGTCTCTGACACCAATCCGCCGAGTGGGCGCTCAGCGCCGCCGAACGGTATCCCAGGGTCTCCAGCGGGGCCCCACGCCCGACTTGCGAATCGCATGCCAAGCATTCTCGCTGCATAGCATCTGCTTTTCGCTGTATATCGGGGCTACCGCTTCCGGGCCGCCGGCACCTTCTTCGGGGCCTTCCCGCCCCGCTCCGGAGCGACGCTGGCTCCCCTGCCCTCGAGCACCGGCTTGAGGAAGCGTCCGGTGTGCGAGGTCGGGTGCGCGGCGATCTCCTCGGGCGTGCCGACGGCGACCACCTCTCCGCCGCGGTCGCCTCCCTCGGGGCCCAGGTCGATGATGCGGTCGGCGCTCTTGATGACGTCCAGGTTGTGCTCGATCACGAGCACCGTGTTCCCCGAATCGACGAGGCGCTGCAGCACGATGAGCAGCTGGCGCACGTCGTCGAAGTGCAGCCCGGTCGTCGGCTCGTCGAGGATGTAGAAGGTCTTCCCGGTGCTGCGGCGCTGCAGCTCGCTTGACAGCTTCACGCGCTGCGCCTCACCCCCCGACAGCGTCGTGGCCGACTGGCCGAGCTTGATGTAGCCCAGTCCCACGTCGTAGAGCGTCTGCAGCTTCCGCTTGATCGGCGGGATGTTCTCGAAGAAATGGACGCCCTCCTCGACCGACATCGCGAGCACGTCGGAGACCGTCTTGCCCTTGTATGTGACCTGGAGCGTCTCGCGGTTGTATCGCTTGCCTTTGCATACTTCGCACGGGACATAGACATCGGGCAGGAAGTGCATCTCGATCTTGATCTGCCCGTCGCCCTTGCACGCCTCGCAGCGGCCGCCCGCGACGTTGAACGAGAAGCGCCCCGGCGAGTAGCCGCGGACCTTCGCCTCGTGCGTCGATGCGAACAGCGAGCGGACGTCGTCCCACACGCCGATGTAGGTGGCGGGGTTGCTGCGCGGCGTGCGGCCGATCGGCGACTGGTCGATGACGATGACCTTGTCGATCTGCTTGAGCCCCTCGATGCGGTCGTAGCGGCCGGTACGGCGGCGGGTACGCGACACCGAGTTGGTGAGCGCGGGCGCCAGGGTGTCCGCCACGAGCGACGACTTGCCCGAGCCCGACACGCCGGTCACGACGACCAGCTGCCCGATCGGGATCTCGACGTCGATGCCCTTGAGGTTGTGCTCGGCCGCGCCCTGGATCGCGATGACCCCGCGGTCTGCGGGGCGGCGCTCGGCCGGGACCGGGATCGACCGGGTGCCGGACAGGTAGGCCCCTGTCAGCGAGTCGGGGCACTCGAGGATCTGCTCGGGAGTGCCCTGGCAGACGACCTGCCCGCCGTGCTCCCCTGCGCCGGGGCCCATGTCGACGACGAAGTCCGCCGCGCGGATCGTCTCCTCGTCGTGCTCGACCACGATGACGGTGTTGCCCAGGTCCCGGAGGCGCTCCATGGTGGCGATGAGGCGCGCATTGTCGCGCTGGTGCAGCCCGATCGACGGCTCGTCGAGGATGTAGAGCACGCCCATGAGGCCGGAGCCGATCTGGGTGGCGAGCCTGATGCGCTGCGCCTCCCCGCCCGACAGCGACGCCGTGCCGCGCTCGAGCGTGAGATAGTCGAGCCCGACGTCGACCAGGAAGCGCAACCGCTCGACGATCTCCTTGATGACGCGGCGGCCGATCTGCTCCTCACGGTCGCTGAGGGCCACGCCGTCGAAGAACTCGAGCGAGTCCTTGGCCGAGAGCGCGGTGACCTGCGCGATGTTCCGGTCGCCGAACGTGACGGCGAGGATCTGCGGTTTGAGGCGCGTCCCGCCGCATGCGGCGCACGGGATGATCGCCATGTACTCCTCGAGCTTCTCCTTGCTGCCCTCCGACTCGGTCTCATCGTAGCGACGGGTCACCGCGTTCACGGCGCCCTCCCACTTGGAGAACCAGTGCGTCTCGCGGCCGTCACGCGTGTGGTAGTCGATGCGGATCTTGGTGTCGCCCATGCCGTAGAGCAGCGCGTCGCTGACCTGCTTCGGCAGGTCGTGCCACGAGGTGTCGGTCGACACCTCGAAGTGCGCCGCCACGGCGGCGATGATCTGCGGGTAGTAGTTCATGCCGCCGGAGAAGGGCTTGATGGCGCCCTCGGCGAGCGACAGCGAGCCGTCGGGCACGATGAGGTCGGGATCGGGCTCGAGCCGCGAGCCGAGTCCCATGCACTCGGGGCACGCGCCGTACGGGCCGTTGAACGAGAAGTCGCGCGGCTGCGGCTCTTCCATGCCGAGTCCGTGGACGGGGCACGCGTACGCCTGCGAGAACGACAGCTCTTCCCCGCCCTCGGGCGCGATGAGCAGCGTGCCGCCCGCGAGCCGCAACGCCATCTCCACCGAGTCGGTGAGGCGCGCGGCGAGGCCGTCCTTCATCACAAGGCGGTCGACGACGACCTTGATGTCGTGCTTGTACTTCTTGTCGAGGACGATCTCCTCGTCGAGAGCGCGGACCTCGCGGTCCACCCTGACGCGGGTGAACCCCTCCCTCTTGAGGTCCTCGAGCAGCTTGCCGTACTCGCCCTTGCGCCCCTTCACGACGGGCGCGAGCACCTGGAACTTCGTCCCCTCGGGCATCTCGATGATGCGGTCGACGATCTGCTGCGGCGTCTGGCGCTCGATCACGCGACCGCACTCGGGACAGTGCGGGATACCTACGCGTGCATAGAGAAGGCGCAGGTAGTCGTAGATCTCGGTGACGGTGCCGACCGTGGAGCGGGGGTTCTTCGAGGTCGTCTTCTGGTCGATGGAGACGGCCGGCGAGAGGCCCTCGATGTGGTCCACGTCGGGCTTCTGCATCTGGCCGAGGAACTGGCGCGCGTAGGCGGACAGCGACTCGACGTAGCGCCGCTGGCCCTCCGCGTAGATGGTGTCGAACGCCAGCGAGCTCTTGCCGGAGCCGGACAGGCCGGTGATCACGACGAGCTTGTCGCGAGGGATGTCGAGATCGAATCCGGCGAGGTTGTGCTCACGCGCGCCGCGGATCGAGATGAATTCGAGTGACACGGTTCCGGGGTCCTTCCTGTCGCGCCGATTTCAGGAGCGGTTTCTCACGAACCTTCATTGTACGCACACGGGCAATCGAACACGTGTTCGTACCTCGGGCCACTCTACACCAAGGGCCGTTCGTTTCCCCCGTGTTTCGGAGGTTCTTCGCAGCGTCACGGTGCAGAAACACCGGCGAAACATGCGGCCCTTAGGGTGTCTGTGGGCGGCGCAAGGAAGGCCGCCCTCGCCGTTCCCGATGAAGGAGGCCCTCATGCCGGCCGTCGACACCGGTTCCACCGCTTGGATGCTCGTCTCCACAGCCCTGGTGCTGTTCATGACCCCCGGGCTCGCGCTCTTCTACGCGGGGATGGTGCGCAGCAGGAACGTGCTGTCGTCGACCATGCACTCGCTCTTCGCGATGGGCTTGGTCTCGGTGATCTGGGCGGCGATCGGCTACACGCTCGCCTTCGGAGGCGACCACGGCGGAGTGATCGGCGGGCTCTCCCACCTCGGCCTCGACGGCGTGGTCGGTGCGGTGACAGGTACCGGCCCATCGGCGATCCCGACCAGCGTCTTCGCCATGTACCAGGGCATGTTCGCCATCATCACGGTCGGTCTCATCTCCGGCGCGGTCGCGGAGCGGATGAAGTTCAAGGCCTTCGTCGCGTTCGCCGCCCTGTGGTCGCTGCTCGTCTACAGCCCCCTCGCCCACTGGGTCTGGGGCGGCGGCTGGCTCCAGAAGCTCGGCGCGCTCGACTTCGCCGGCGGCACCGTCGTCCACATCGCGTCGGCGGCGGCGGCGCTGGCCGCGGCGCTCATGCTCGGCAAGCGAAAGGGCTACGGCACCGAGGAACTGCGACCGCACAACGTGCCGATGTCGGTGCTCGGCGCCGGGATCCTGTGGTTCGGGTGGTTCGGCTTCAACGCTGGCTCCGCGCTCGGCTCCGGCCAGCTCGCGGGCTCCGCGTTCCTGGCGACCAACCTCTCGGCGGCCGCCGGAATGCTCGCGTGGACCGCGGCCGAGGTCCTCACCGGACGCAAGCCGACGGTCCTGGGCGCGGCTTCGGGCGCCGTCGCGGGCCTCGTGGGCATCACGCCCGCCGCGGGCTTCGTCGGGCCGATGCCCGCACTGGCGATCGGCGCGATCACCGGCTGCCTGTGCTACTTCGGCCTCCGCCTCAAGTCGCGCTTCGGCTTCGACGACGCGCTCGACGTCGTCGGGGTCCACGGGGTGGGCGGCGCGACCGGGGCGATACTGACGGGCGTCTTCGCGAGCGTCACGGTCAACTCCGCCGGAGCCAACGGCCTGCTCTTCGGAGGCGGCCTGGCACTGCTGGGCAAGCAGCTCGTCGGCGTCGGCGCGACGATAGCTTTCTCCCTTATCGCATCCGCAATCATCCTGAAATGTATCGACCTTACGATCGGCCTGCGTGTTGACGAGGAGTCCGAGGCGACGGGCCTGGACGTCGCGGAGCACGCGGAAACCGGGTACGAGTTCTAGACGACGCGACGACCGAGGAGACAAGCCATGAAGAAGATCGAGGCGGTCATCAAGCCGCACAAGCTCGACGAGGTCAAAGAGGCCCTGCAGGCGCTCGGCATCAGCGGCATGACGGTCTACGAGGTCAAGGGATTCGGCCGCCAGAAGGGGCACACCGAGGTCTACCGCGGCAACGAGTACACCGTCGACTTCGTGCCCAAGACCAAGATCGAGATCGTGGTCGATGACGACCTCGCGCCGAAGGTCGAGCAGGCGATCGTGGACGCTGCGCGCACCGACCGGATCGGCGACGGCAAGGTCTTCACCTTCGACTGTGAAGGGGCCGTCCGCATCCGCACGGGCGAGCGCGGCAGCGAGGCGCTCTAGCCTCCGTGGGCGCCGACGTCGCGGGCTTCCTCGCGCAGAGGACGGAGCTCGTCTCCTCGGCGACACCGGGGAGCGACGCCGCCCGTGCTCTCAGCGACCTGACCGACAGGGCCGTCTCCGCGCTCGCGGAGACGGCCCTGTCTCCCCTTCGCTCGCCGTGGGCCGTGCTCGCGCTCGGCGGCTGGGGCGCGCACCGGCTGCTGCCGCACTCCGACCTCGACCTCCTGGTGGTGACCGACGCGCCCGCGAACGAGCTGCGGCCCGCCCTGACCGGCGTGCTCTACCCGCTGTGGGACGCAGGCCTCTCGGTCGGCCATCAGGTGCGATCGCGTCGCGATCACGAGCGTGCGGTCCGCGACGACCTCGAGACGCTCACCGCCACGCTGACCGGCCGCGTGCTGTGCGGCGACGCGGCGCTCGGGCAGCGGGTGCTGGCGGAGGCTGCAGCCGGCGCGTACAAGCGCTCGCGCAAGCTCGTCCCCGCGCTGACCGCCCGCGAACGCCCGAGCTCCCCCTACCTGCTCGAGCCCGACCTCAAGGACGGTGCGGGCGGGCGGCGCGACCTCGACGAGCTCACGTGGCTCGCAGCCGTTCTCAGCGGCGCGCCGCAGCCGGGACCGGCCGCTCTGTGCAGGCTCGGCCTGCTGGGCGAGCGCGAGGTCGAGGCGCTCGACCGCGCTGCCGGTCTGCTGGACGCGGGCCGCTGGGTGGTGCATCGCGCGGCGCCGCGCGCGTCCGCCACGCTCACGATCGAGGAGGCGGAGGAGTCCGGGCTCGACGCCGAGGCGCTGCAGGGCGCGCTGGCCGACGTGCATCACCTTACGCGCCGGGTCCGCGGAAGGCTCGCCGGCCAACCGACCGCTTTCGACCCGCGCCTGGGTGCGCCGGCGGCAATCGAGGGCGAGGGTCTGTTCGGCCTGCTCGACCGCGGCGATGACGCGCTGCCTTCGCTGGAGGAGGCCGCGTGGGCGGGACTGCTCGACGACCTCGCACCCGCCTTCGGCGAGCTCATGCACGTGCGCCGGCCGGCGCTGTCGCACGCCTTCACCGTCGGCGCGCACTGCCTGCGGTGCGCCACCACGATCGCGAGCGCGAGCACCCAGCCCGACATCATGCGAGCGCTCGAGGGCACGGGGGACCGGCGCCCGCTCCTGACCGCGGCCTTCCTGCACGACGTGGGCAAGTCGCAGCGCGGCCCGGGTCACGCCGAACGCGGCGAGGCCGCGGTCCGCACCCTCGGCGTCCGCTTCGGTCTCGCGCCCGAGCAGGTGGACGACGCGGCCCTGCTCGTGCGCGAGCACCTGCTGCTCGCCGAGACCGCCGCGGGGCGCGATATCCACGACGAGGACGTGATCGTGCGCACGGCCGCGCTCGTCCCACGCCGCGACCTCGTCGACTCCCTGTTCGTGCTCACCGCGGCCGACGCGTTGGCGACGGGACCGGGCGCCTGGAGTGCGTGGCACGCGGCGCTCGTCGGCGAGCTGGCCGACCGCCTGCGCGCCTCCCTCTCGGGCTCGTTCGCGAGCGCCGGTACGGTCGACAGGGCGGAGGTCACACGCGCCGCCGCGTTGGCCCTCCTGGGTGAACAGCCGTCGGCGCGCGCAGCCGCCTTCGTCCTCCGGGCCCCGCTGCGCTACCTCGCCGCGGTCGCGCCCGAAGCCGTGGTGAGCCACGCCGGGCTCGTCGCCGAGGTCGCGGGCAGCGGGCTTCCGAACGCGTTCGCGGTCGCCGTTGCCGGCGGGCCCACGTCCGGCACGTGGCGCGTCAGCGTCGCCGCCCCGGACCGTCCCGGCCTCTTCGCGACGCTGTGCGGCGCCCTGTGCCTGTCGGGACTCGACATCCATGCCGCCGACGCATGGGACGCGCACGGCGGGGTCGCGCTCGACGTCTTCGTGGTGCGCTCGGACACCCGCGCCGGGATCGACACGTCCACGTGGGCCGCGTTCCAGCGCCATCTGGGCGCAGGCCTGGCCGATCCCGCCGGGCTCGCGACCCGCCTGGCCGAGCGCAAGCGCCACTATCCGCCGCGCGCACGTGCGCGCACGCTGGTGCGGGTCGAAGACACAGGCGCCTACGCCACCGCGGTCCGCGTGCGCGCCGCAGACCGGCCCGGCCTGCTCTACGACATCTCCCGCGCGTTCGCCGACACGGGCCTGCGTCTCACGTGGGCGCGCGCCGTCACCCGGAGCGGCGTCGCCAACGACGTGTTCCACGCCACCGACGAGTCCGGGGAGCCGGTCACCGACGCTGGAGCGCTCGGACACCTCGCGATGCGTATCAGGGAGCGCATCCAGGTCGCCGCCACCACGCGCTGACGGCGGCGTGCGGGTACGATGTGAACGTACCGCACGACCGATCCGACGCAGCGACCGGGAGCCCTCATGCCCGACATCTACACGCGCACAGGCGACGACGGCTCGACCTCGATCGTCGGCGGGAAGCGCGTCTTGAAGTCCGACCCACACGTCGAGTTCTACGGCGCTCTGGACGAGGCGAACTGCCTGATCGGCTTCGCGCGCTCCCATGTGCTCGATAGCGGGCTGGACACCGCTCTGGAGTTCCTGCAGCACCGCCTGTTCAACTGCGCCGCCTGCGCCTTGGGCCCGAAGCCCCCCAGCGGCTCGCCTCAGGTCGACGCCGCCGACGTCGCAGCGCTCGAGGCTACCATCGACCACTACAGCCGCCGGACCGGCGGCTTCGCCGGCTTCGTGCTCCCCGGATGCGACGAGGCCTCCGCGCGGCTGCACGTCGCGCGCGCGGCCGTCCGCCGCGCGGAACGCAAGGCGGTGGCGCTTAGCGAGTCCGACCCGGTCGACGCCGAGGTACTGGCTTTCCTGAACCGAGCGAGCGACCTGCTGTACGTGGCCGCCCGCTGGGTGGGGGCCGGCAGCGAGTGCGCCTGGCACCCCGACCTCGAGCGCCCCACGTACTAGCTCACCACCCTCCCGAGGAGGACCTTCTCTTGGATCCTACGGCTGCGCTGAAGTACGACGCCCTGCGCGAACGGATCGCGCAGCTGGACAGTGTGCTCGTGGCCTACTCCGGCGGCGTGGACTCGACGCTGCTGGCCTTCGTCGCGCGTGACGTGCTGGGCGAGCACATGCTCGCCGTCCTCGCCGTGTCCGAGATCTACCCCCGCACGGAGACCGAGTCCGCGCGCGCCACCGCCGAGGAGCTGGGACTGGACCTTCTCGAGGTCGAGACGGACGCGCTGGACTCCCCCGCCTTCGCCACGAACCCTCCCGACCGGTGCTACCACTGCAAGCAGGAGGTGTTCGGGCTGCTGTGCGAGGTCGCGCGCACCCGGGGCCTCGCCTTCGTCGCGGACGGCAGCAACGCGGACGACCTGGCGGACCACCGGCCGGGGCGCCGCGCGGCCGTGGAGCTGGGAGTCGTCAGTCCGCTCCAGGACGCGGGGCTGACCAAGGACGACATCCGCGCGATCTCGCGGGAGCTGGGTCTGCCGACGGCCGACAAGCCGTCGATGGCGTGCCTCGCCTCGCGCTTCCCCTACGGCACGCCGATCGATCGCGTCGGGCTCACGCGCGTGAGAGCGGCCGAGGACGGCGTCCGCGCGCTGGGGCTCGGCCAGTTCCGCGTGCGCTCACACGGCGACGTCGCGCGCCTCGAGGTCGAGCCCGGCGAGCTCGAGACGGCCTGGACGTTGCGCCGCGAACTGTCGGCGGCCCTGAGGTCGGCCGGTTTCGCATACGCGACGCTGGACCTCGACGGCTACCGGACCGGGTCCCTCAACGAGACGCTCGAGGAGCGTGACCGCGCGTGAACGCCCTCTCGAACCCGCTGCTGGTGCTCATCTTCGCGGCAGGCGCCGCGGCGACGTGGATCGCGGGCGTGTTCCTTTCGCGCGCCACCGATGCGCTCGACGAGCGCTGGAAGCTCGGCGAGGCGTTCGGCGGGATGATCCTGCTCGCCATCTCCGGCAGCCTTCCCGAGCTCGCGATCACCGTCAGCGCCGCGCTCGCCCACCGGCTGGACATCGCGGCCGGCAACCTGCTCGGCGGGATCGCGATCCAGACGGCCGTGCTCGTCATCTGCGACTACTTCGTGACCGAGAAGAAGCCGCTCAGCTACCTCGTGGGCTCGCTCATCCCGGTGCTCGAGGCCTCGCTCGTGGTCGGCGTGACCGCGCTCGCCATGCTCGGAGCGCTCCTGCCGCCGACGACGGTCGTGTTCGGGGTCAGCCCCGCATCGATCGCCATCGTGATCGTGTGGCTCTTCGGCATGCTCGTGATCAACCGCGTGCGGACCGCGCCGAAGTGGGAGATCGTCATGCCGGGCAGCCGTCCGGGGCGTCCCCACCGCAGGGTCCCGCATCCCGTCGTCGTCCACCCGTACGCGAAGCTGGTGACCGGTCGGATCGTCGCCATCTTCGTCGCGGGCTCCGCGGTGACCTTGGGAGCGGGCGTCGCGCTGATGCAGAGCGGTGCGCAGCTGGCCAACAACTACGGCATCGGCGGCGTCATCTTCGGCGCGACCGTGCTTTCGATCGCGAGCGCCCTGCCCGAGATCGCCACCGGCATCACGGCGGCGCGCCTCGGAGACAACCAGCTCGTGATGGGCGACATCTTCGGGGGCAACGCCTTCCAGGTGTGCCTCTTCCTGCTCGCCGACGTGCTGGCCGGAAAGGCGACCTTGGCTGCGGCTGGCGCGCAGAACAGTTGGCTGGCGGGGCTCGGCATCCTCGTCACCATGGTGTACGCGACGAGCGTGATCGTGCGACCCGAGAAGAACCATTGGCGCGTCGGCATCGACTCGATCATCGTGCTCGTGCTGATCGTGATCGGCATGGTCGGCCTGGGCAGGATCCCCGGCTAGAACGTCGGCCTGCTGAGAAGAGGGCAGAACGCGCAAGGAGGGTTTTGCCGCCCCGTGCCGGCACAGCAGGAACGAGATCGCCCTGCCCTCTTGGCAGCTCATACAGCTCGAACGCGGCTCTCAGCCCACGCTCTTCAGCAGACCCAGGTCCCCGGCCATGTCGGAGACGATCGACTCGATCTCGCCGGCGCTCAGATGGCGCGTCTCCATCACCACGTGCTTGGCGTCGTACTCGTCCCAGCGGTCGCTCAGGATGTGGAGGCCGAGCTCGTCCGCCTTGTCGTGAAAGACCGTCCCGGGGTACGGGCACGTGTAGGAGAGGAAGATGCGGCTGCCCGCGTCGCGCACCTCGCGCATGAACGCGTGGGACTCCGCCAGCGTCTCCCGCGTGTCCTCGGGGAACGGCACCATGAACGAGGAGACGGTATCGATGCCGACGGCCACCGCCGACCGAATCGCCTCGAGCACCTCCGCCTTGTCGATGCCCTTCACCGAGTCGAGGATCCGTTGGGAACCCGACTCCACGCCGAACTGGATACCGTCGCAACCGGCCTCCGCCATGACGCGCAGCAGCTCCGCGTCCACCTGGTCGACCCTGGTCGCGCAGCCCCATTCGACGGGGCGCTCCAGGTTGCGCAGTTCCTGCGCCAGTTCGCGCACCCAGGCCTTGTCCATCGTGAACAGGTCGTCGGTGAAGAAGACGCGGTCGACGCCGTGGTCCGCGGACAGGTCCCGCAGCTCTGCGGCGATGCTCCCGGGACTGCGCATGCGCCTGCGGCCCTGCCACAACGAACCGGCGGAGCAGAAGGGACAGCGGAACGGACAACTGCCGGTCGCCGTGAGCACGTTCCATTTGTCGCGGTAGAACTCGGTCGGGAAGAGATCGCGGGCGGGGCGCGGCAACTCGTCGGGATCCGAGAGCGCGGCCCGGGGGTTCGCGCGGACGGTGTCGCCGTCGCGCCACGCGAGTCCGGGGATGTCACCGGGAGATCCCTCACCTTCGAGCACGAAGGCCGCGAGACGCGCGAGCCCCTGTTCGCCCGCACCCGCGATGACGTAGTCCACTCCGTCCTCCGCAACGACCGCCTGCGGCAGGATCGTCGGATGCGCGCCGCCGAGGACCACCACGGTCTTCGGTGCGAGCTCCTTGACCCGTCGCGCGATCGCAAGTGCGTTGGGATAGGTCTCCGTCATCGCCGAGATGCCGACGATCGCCGGCTTGTCGTAGGCGATGATCGAGTCGACGCGTCGCAGATTCAGACCGCTGACGTTGAAGTCGACCGCGCTGACGGTGCGGCCGTCCGCCCGCAGGGCCGAAGCCAGGTAGGCCAACCCGAGCGGCGGCGAGAGCCGCGCGTGCTCGTTGCGGACCGTGACCGGTGCGTTGAAGAGGATGACGTCCATTCCGTGCTGCTCCCTCGGGTGACCGCGCGGAGCCGGGCCTCGGGTGGCCACCGCTTCGAGGCGGTGGCCACCCGGTCGGCTGTGCTAGTCGTCCGCCGGTCGGTCCCGACCGGGTTCGACAGGTGCGAGCACCTCGCGGCACTGCTGGATACGCTCCAGGAGCAGTTCCTTGATCGGCATCGCAACAGAGCCGTAGTTGTCGCCCTCCGCGGCGCGCTCGAGTATCGCGGCTGCGAGCCCCTCGTCCCCGAGGACCTCCGACACCCAGCGAGCGAGCGCCGAAGGCTCTATGTATCCCACGGTCGCCGACTTGCTCATCAGCGCGGTCTCGTAGTCGTCTATGTGAATGAAGTCAGTGACTTCCTCCAGACTGAACAACGGGAGAGGATTGGCTCCACCCATGGCGCTCATCTTGGTGCCGACCAGGCGCTTCTCGAACACGACCTCACCGAGAAGCCTTGCCGCCGATTCCGGCGTCGGCTCGCCCAACGTGATTGTCATCGCGTGCGCCTCCACTAGCTTCCGAGCTTCTTGTTCGCTTCGAGCTCGTCTGCGACGTTGTCGAGACCGAGCTTGGACAGGGTCGTGCGCGTGGGCCAGCCCGTCTTGGTGTCCCAGCCTTCGAGCGTGAAGAACTTCGTCTTCCAGTCCTCGACCTTCTGGCGGTCGAGCTTGCGGCCCGCGACGCTCTTGTACTTCCACTCGCCGTTCTCGTGGACCGGCATCACGTACGGGACCTCGTAGGTCGAGTAGCCGGGCACGGCGCCGACGTCGTAGTTGTAGTCGCTGAACACCTCCATGTCGCGGGTCCTGCCCTGCAGGATCCAGATCGCACGGTCGAGGTTCCANNCTTCGGCTCGCCCTCGCCGGTCATGCCGACGCCGTCCGGTCCGTACTGGTTGTATAGATCCGCCCAGCCCCAGTCGCAGAACGCCAGCGACTGCTTGTAGTAGCGGGTGTAGTGCCTGTGCCACGCCACGAGCTTCGCCATGGAGTCCGAGTAGATGCCCTCGTCGCTGTAGTCCACCATCATCGGGTCTTTGAACGGAGTGCACTTCATCGCCACGAGCTCCGAGAGTCTCTGGGCCGTGATCGCCGGCTGAGCGCCGAAGAGCGCGGCGATGCTCGGCGCCCAGAAGACGAGTATGTTGAAGTCATGCTCGTTGATATCCCGATCGCCGATCAGCGAGCCGTAGCCCCACTCGGTCTCGGTGCGCGCGTCGTAGTGGTGCGAATAGCCCCATTCCTGGAGCGGCAGGATGCCGGACTTCGTGTCCTCCTCATACCGTCCGAGCTTGACTGCGGCTCG
>PKWR01000047.1 GCA_003133285.1 Coriobacteriia bacterium | reverse complement strand
ACCGGCGAGATCGTGCTGGCCGACGGCAGCGTGGCCGTCGAAGCGTCCGGCAAGTACATGAAGATGCCCATCGGGACGATCGCCGACGGCGACTTCGACGCGCAGTGGTTCGCCGACGAGCGCGAGCGGCCCGAAGAGGTCGCGCTCTAGCCGGCGCATGCCCGCTCGACGTCCGTCGATCGCCCGCGTCCCGCGAACGGGTAGGTTCGCGGGCGGGGATCGTCCGACGTGCGGCAAAGGGGAACCGAACATGCGCCATCCGCTCAAGGCCCTGGAGGACCGGGCGACGCGTCGCAGGGTCATCGTATGGCTCTTCACGACGTTGATCGTGCTGCTGGCCCTCTACGCCGGATCGATGGTCGTGACCTCGACGCGGTGGTTCTGCAACGACGGCTGCCACAACGTCCACGCGGACAACAAGAAGACGTACTTCGCGAGCTCGCACAGCGAGATCTCCTGCATGGCCTGTCACTATCCGCCGAACATGGACCCCGCGCGCTTCGCCCTCGACCGTGTCGACAAGCTGCTGGACATCTATCCGACGATCACGGGCACCTTCGAGATGCCTCTGAACGAGTACTCTCGCAGCGCCCTGCGCATGGACTCCGACCGGTGCACGCAGTGCCACACCGCCAATCGGCTGATCACGCCCAAGCCCGGCATGATCATCGATCACGACGTGCACACGAAACGCGGGATCGGCTGCACGGTGTGTCACAACCGTGTCGCGCACCCGGAGAACCTGCCCTACGAGCTGCCGGGCAACAAGCACCACGAGGACTTCATGACGATGCGGGCGTGCTTCCGCTGCCATACCCTGACCGACACGGCGCCGAGCGCGTACAAGGCACCGGGGACATGCCCGACGTGCCACACCGCGTCCTTCGATCTGGTGCCCGCCAGCCACAAGACCGTGAGCGCCGGTACCGGGTGGCTGACACCGCTCGACGGAGGCCTGAGCCTGCACGCGACGGCTGCGGACGCGGATGCGAGGGCCACCGGCGAGGCCGTTGCCGAGTGGACGCCGAAGGCCGATGAGTTCTTCACCAAGGAGCCGCGCATCATCATGCAGCTCATCAACGTGGACACCGAGAAGCCTCTTCACGTGCCGCCGGCGGCGACCGTCCGGGAGTGCTACACGTGCCACGTACGCGCGTCATTCTGCGTCCCCTGCCACGCTCGGAGCAGGGTGGCCGTCTCCGAGTAGGAAGGGGCCCGTCACCAGGTCGCGATCGTGTGCGGGGCCGCCCCTCGCGGGTGCTACGCTGTCCCCGCGCGCACGTCCGGCTTGAACACCGGGGCCGGGGGCCGCGCGTAGTCATTCATCGAAGGGGGAACGATGTCGCGCACCACCTCGTTGATCCGGCTCATCGCCGCGACCACGTTCGCATTCGCGCTGCTGCTCGCCGCGTCCAGCTTCGCGTTCGCCGGACCCGGCGTGGTCGCGGAGCCGACGCTCGGCTTGACGGCGCTCCAGGCGAAGCTCGACGCCTCGCCGACCGGCATGTTGACGGGCTACCTCAAGACCGTCGTCCACGGCGCGACCATCGAGACGATCCCTGTCGAGGTCAAGGCGCTGACCGGCGACACGCCGGATAACTCGCTGATCCTGTTCGTGGCCAAAGGCGACAAGATCGCCTCCTACGGTGGGATCGTGGCGGGCATGAGCGGCAGTCCGATCTACGTCACCGATGACGGAGTCGACAAGGTCATCGGCGCGCTCTCCTACGGCGAGATGTTCACACTCGACGGGACCGGCCTCGCCACCCCGATTGAGGCGATGCTGCGACTGACCACCGACTACGCCCCGCGCGTCCAGATGCTGTCGACTCCGGTGGTCGTGTCCGGGAGGCTCATCGACCGCGTCGTCATCTCAGCCGACCCGCAGGCGCTCGAGAACGTGAGCCCCCGCTCCGCGCTCGTGGCGCGCCCGCTCGGCGCCGTGTTCATCGGCGGACTCCAGCCCCGAAGTCGCGCCTACCTCAACCTGGCCAAGCTCATCGAGGCCCGCGGCCTGTCCGTCGTGCAGGCCGGTCC
Source organism: Coriobacteriia bacterium (assembly GCA_003133285.1). Lineage (GTDB taxonomy): Bacteria > Actinomycetota > Coriobacteriia > Anaerosomatales > PALSA-660 > PALSA-660. Next base: position 1,181 of record PKWR01000047.1, on the reverse strand, counting down.
CGGGCTGTCCGCGGGAGCCTCCGACTTCACCACCGACCTGGTCCCGGGCGCCGCGGTGGGCGCCCTCGCGACCCGCGGGGACGTCTGGATCGGCGGCCTCGGCACGGTCACGTGGGCGGACGGCGACGCCGTTCTGGCCTTCGGCCATCCGGCGTTCTTCGATGGCGCCACGAGCATGTACCTCTGCAATGCGTGGATCACCGGCGTGTGGCCCAGCAGTCTCGAGCCGACGAAGCTCGGGTACCCGACGGCCGTCCGCGGCACGATCACCCAGGACCGCAACGCCGGCATCATGGGCGAGCTCGGCGCGCCTCCGGCCGAGACCCCGATCACCGCGCACACGACGGTCGTCGAGAGCGGCCGCGAGGCCAGTTCCGCGACGTGGGTGTCCGCCGACATGCTCGACTCCGGCCAGACCGGCGGCTTTGTCGGTGCGGCGGTATCGGCGTCCGCCTACAAGTTGCGCGATTTCGACTCGGGCTCGACGCCCGGCAGCGCCGTGACGACCACCACGGTCCGCGTGGCCGTGGGGACCGACGACTACACGGTGACGATCAAGAACATGGTCGACGACTCCTACGACATCCCCGCGTCGATCGGCTACGACGCCGATATGGCGGTCGGCACCTTGCTCAGCGTCCTCGAGGACGGCGTCGAGGCGCCGAGGATCCTGTCCGTCGACGTCCAGGCGTCGGTCACGACACACCGCACGGCGGCCCGGATCGTGGGCGTGAGTCTGGTCAAGCCGCTCCACGAGGGCGACAACCGTGTGAACGTGTCGATGCTGGCCTACGGGCTCGCCGCCACGCAGACCGTCGAGACCACCCTCACGGTTCCCGAGGGCACGCCGCTTTCCGGCACCCTTCTCGCCCAGGGCGCCATGGGATCCACCGACTACTCGATGGGCGGCGGCTCCTCGATCGAGGAGATCCTGGCCGCCCTGGGCGCGTCACCGGAGCCGGTCGGACGCGCGACCGTGGCGGACATCGTCACCGACCTCAACGCCGAGGATCCGAACAACTCGTTCACGGTCACCCTGGTTCCCGCGGACCCGTTCGGCTCCGCCGATGCTGCGGCGGACGAGGCAGGGCCCGCCTCGGTGACCCAGACCGCGCCGTGGGTCGTTCGCGACTCCGCTATCTGCGTGATCGCCATGCTCGCGGAGTCGCGAACGACCCACG
>PKWR01000013.1 GCA_003133285.1 Coriobacteriia bacterium | reverse complement strand
TGAGTGTCGCAAGGACGAAGACCCCGGCCGAGGCAGCCGCGGCGGCTCCCAGCGCCTCCTCGACGGTCACCGCCCACCACACCACGACTGCGACGACCAGCGGCGCCAGGCCGACGATCCCACTCGCCCAGTACAGCGAGGCCGACGACAACAGGCTGACGATCAGCCAGCCGACTGCCGACACCGGCAGCGCCAGCAGTATGAGGCGCCGCGTGTCCGGTCGCAGGCCACGAAGATCGGCCAGCATCGGAGCCAGGCAGAACAGGACGAAGGCGATCAGGTAGTTGCCGGGGTAGGTCCAGTTCTGGCCGTTGGCGACGTAGGTGGAGGCGTTCGCGATGACGGGCAGCAGGAGCGCGAGCGGCAGGGTCGCGAGCACGAGCGCGCGCACCCGCGCGCGCGAGGGGGCGCGCAGGGCCGGCAGCGCGGCGGCGACGCTGATCGCCGCGGCAGGTCCGAACCACACCCATATCGGGACGCCCCACACGCGGACCATCGCGCGGTAGAACCGCACGAACACGGCGCCCAGCCGTCCTCCCCCGCCGGACTTGAGAGCGCCCGTCGCGCGCGCCGCCGCCTGGATGTAGTCGACCGTCGTCCGCAGGTCGGCGATCGTGACCTGCGTGGCGAGCCACACCGCGAAGACGGCCACGACGGCGGCTGCGCCCGCGACCATCGGCAGGACCAGACGGCGCCCCCGTCCCAACCACCAGAACGTGGCGAGCAGCGCCAAGGCGGCCACCGTCAGGGGCGGATACGAGATGGACGCGAAGGCCGCAGCGGCACCGGCGAGCAGCGCCGCGCCGCGGCTCTCGTCCCTCAGAGCCGCGTACGTCAGGACGCAGGCCAGCACCAGGCCGGCGGCGGCCATCGTGTCGTAGCTGACCGCGAGCAGGTTGTAGGCGGGCGCGAGCAGGGGCGCGGCCGCAGCGGCAAGGGCCGGCCAACGCCCGAACGACGGCCTCAGGACCCGGTAGACGGCGATACCCGCGGCCGCGGCGAGCGCCACGTAGAAGACCCGCAGCGCCGCGACGATCCCCGCTGTCGAGAACAGCAGCGTCCAGAGCTTGGCGAACGGGATCGCGGCCAGGAAGCCGAGCGACTGCAGGAACATCTCGTCCCTGAACAGATGGGCGCCCTGCGCGAGGCGCAGCGTGGCGGCGACGTAGTAGCCGTCGTCGACGAACGTGAGCCCGATCGTGGACCGCCAGGCGGCGAGCGCGACCAGCACCACCGCCACTACTCCGACGGCGAGAGTCGGCCCGATGCTGTGAGTGCGCGGCAGCGCCGTGTCCTCGCGTGCGGCCACGCGGCCTCCTCGATCTAGGATCCCAGGACCTCCGCGGCCGCGGCGACGGCCGCGTCGATGTCTTCGTCGGTGTGCGCCAACCCTACGAACGCCGCCTCGAACTGGCTCGGCGCGAGCGTGAAGCCGCGCTCCAGCATCCCGCGGAAGTAGCGGGCGTAGAGCGCGGTGTCCGCGGTGGAGGCGCTCGTCCAGTCCACGACGTTCTCGGGGGTGAAGAACAAGCAGCTCATCGAGCCGACCCGCGTGCAGCAGGAATCGACACCGGCGGCCTCGGCAGCGTGGCACAGTCCGGAGGCGAACCGCGCGCCCGCGCGCTCGAGCTGCTCGTAGACGCCCGGCTTGCGCAGCTCCGCGATGAGCGCGAGGCCGGCGACCATCGCCACCGGGTTGCCCGACAGCGTGCCGGCCTGATAGACCGGGCCCACCGGCGCGAGCGCGTCCATGATCTCGCGCTTGCCGCCGAACGCGCCGACCGGGAAGCCGCCGCCGATGATCTTGCCGAGCGTGGTGAGGTCGGGCGTCACGCCGTAGCGCTCCTGCGCTCCGCCGAGCGCCACCCGGAAGCCCGTGATGACCTCGTCGAAGATGAGGACCGCGCCGTATTCGTCGCACAGCGCGCGCAGGCCCTCGAGGAAACCGGGCAGCGGGGGCACGACGCCCATGTTGCCGGAGACCGGCTCGACGATGATCGCGGCGATCTGCTCGCCCTGGGCCTCGAACGCCTCGCGCACCGCGGCGACGTTGTTGTAGGGCAACACGATGGTGTCGGCGGCGGCCCCGGCCGTGACGCCCGGCGTCGACGGGATGCCGAGCGTGATCAGGCCCGAGCCCGCGGCGACCAGCAGCGCGTCGGAGTGCCCGTGGTAGTTGCCGTCGAACTTCACGAACTTGTCGCGGCCGGTGTAGCCGCGCGCCAGGCGGATCGCGCTCATCGTCGCCTCGGTGCCCGAGGAGACCATGCGCACCATCTCGATCGACGGCACGATCTCCACGAGGGTCTCCGCCATGCGGACCTCGAGCTCGGTCGGGGCGCCGAAGCTGGTGCCCTTCGCGAGCTGGATCCGAACGGCGTCGAGCACGACGTCGGGGGTGTGGCCCAGGATCATCGGCCCCCACGAACCCACGAAGTCGATGTACTCGTTGCCGTCGGCGTCCCAGACGCGATCGCCCTTGGCGCGGTCGTAGAAGACCGGCGCGGCGCCGACCGACTTGAACGCGCGGACGGGGGAGTTCACGCCGCCGGGGATGACCTTGACGGCCTCGGCCATGAGGCGCTCGGAGATGGTATGCAGCACCGAGGTGCTCCCTTCGATCCGGGTTGCGGGAAGCGTGCTCAGGCGACCAACCGGAGCCGCTGCTGAGCGCTGGCTAGTATACGCCGCCGGCCGGATGGAGCCCGAGCATCCAGGCCCAAGCGGGCACGACCTCGATGGTACCCGCGTCGACCACCACGCTCTCGGCATCGTGGAGCGACACGATCACGCCTCGGCGCAGTCCAAGCTCGTCCATGGCTTCCCCCAGCGCGCGCACCTCCCGCTCACGCGTCGCCTCGTCCGCCATGTCCGCGCAGACTTGGATGAGCTCTGTCGCGTGGCCGATCTCGGAATCTCCCACCACGAAGTCGACCTCACGGCCGCCGGCCGTCGAGTAGTAGGAGATGCCCCCCTCTCGCGTCCCGCGGACACGTCGCCGCAACTCAAGGTAGACCGCGTTCTCGAGACGCGCGCCCAGGTTCTCGGTGCCCGCAGGGGCGACGGCGAAGACCAGCCCCGGATCGATGGCGTAGACCTTCTTCGGGTTGGCTTCCCGCACCCGGAGCGATCTGCCGAAGATAGGGATCGTGAACAGCAGGAAGGCGTCCGAGAAGTAGTCGAGCAGCGCGTGCAGAGTGTCCTTTCCGACAGCCACGCCACGGGACTTGAGGTCGCGCGCGACCTTGCTGACCGAGGTCTTGGACCCGGAGCTTTGGAGCAGCGCGAGCGCGAAGGTCCTCGCCGCGTACACGTTGCTGATCTCATGACGCTCGATGATGTCGCGAAGCAGGACCAGCTGGACGTAGTCCTGCAGGACCTGGACACGCTCGCGTTCGTCGAGTGAGCGGACGTCGGGGAAGCCGCCGACGCGCAGGTACATGTCGAAGGCCGCCTCGAGTTGAGAGCGGATCCGCGCACCGGGCATCGACGTTGGCAGCTGGAGACCGTCAGCGAGCAGCGCCTCCGCGTAGCTGAACGGCAGGAGCTCGACCGCGAAACCTCTCCCGCGGAACTCCGTGGCCACCTCGGTCGAGAGCATCTTCGCCGACGAGCCGGAGATGTAGAGACGCGCGTTCTCGGTGTCGAGCACGCGCCGCGCGAAACGGGACCATCCCTCGACGACCTGGATCTCGTCGAAGAACAGGTGTGCTCCGCGCGTGCGAGCCGAAGGATTCATCCGGTAGAACGTCTCCAGCGTCTCCGCGAGAACGTCCTCGTCGAGCGGGAGGAGGCGATCGTCCTCGAAGTTGATGTAGAGGATATGCTCACGCGCCACGCCCGAGTCCAGCAGTCGCTGCATCTCCTGGTACAGGAGGTACGTCTTGCCGGACCGCCGCATGCCGATAACGACCTTGGCCATGTTCCCGACATCCGGGAATGTCGTGAGCCGCGGGCTGATGACAGGGAGCGGTCGCTCGGCGAAATCGGCGATCAGCTGCTCGATGGGCTGCATGATGTGTCCTTTCCTCAAGGACATCTTAGGCGCAATGTGTCCTTGTCGCAAGGACATCTTTGACCATATGTGTCCTTGTCACAAGGACACTTTCAGAGGACAGGGGATACGCCAGAGGATGCGCGCCCTACTCGCAGACCGCTCCCGGGGTCGGCTCGTAGACGCAGTAGGGCTCCTCGGCCAGGTAGTCGCCGGTCACGGACAGGGCCCGCGCGCGGCACCCGCCGCAGACGGCCTTGTACTCGCACCGGCCGCACTTGCCCTTGAGCAGCGAGTAATCGCGCAGCTCGTTGAAGACCTTCGACTCGGTCCAGATGTCGGAGAACTTCTGCTGCTTCACGTTGCCGAGCTGCATGTCGAAGTAGCCGCACGGCTGGATGTCGCCGGTGTGGCTGATGAAGCAGAAGGTGATCCCGCCGAGGCACCCGCGTGTCATCGCGTCGAGCCCGTACTCCTCGCGCGTGACCTTCTTGCCCTCGGCCTTGGCGAGCTGCCGGATGATGCGGTAGTAGTGCGGCGCGTCGGTCGGCTTGAAGTGCAGCGGGCTCGTCTTCTGGCGCTCGTAGGCCCAGGCCAGGACGCGCTCGTACTCCTCGGGCGGGAGCTCCTTGTCGAGCAGGTCCTCGCCGCGGCCGGTCGGGACGAGCATGAAGATGTGGAACGCGTCGACGCCCAGGGACTCGGCGAGCGAGTGCATCTCTTCCATCAGGTGCGCGTTGAGCGTGGTGACCGTCTGGTTGATCTGCACGCCGATGCCGTGGCGCTTCGCGATCTTGATGCCCTCGATGGTCGCGTCGAAGCAGCCTACCTGGCCGCGGAAGCGGTCATGGTCCTCCGCCGTCGGGAAGTCGACGGACACGGAGATGCGCGGGATCTTGTGGTCCGCCATCTTCTGCGCGATCTCGTCGGTGAGCAGGGTGGCGTTCGTGCCGATGACCGGCATCGCGCCCTTGGACTGCGCGTAGTCGACGATCTCCCAGATGTCGGGCCGCATGAGCGGCTCGCCGCCGGTGAGGATGATGATCGGGTTGGAGATCGTGACGATGTCGTCGATGGTCGCCTTGATCTGGTCGAGGCTCAGCTCGCCGTGGTAGTGGCCGAACTCGGCCGCCGCGCGGCAGTGCACGCAGCTCAGGTTGCACGAGCGTGTGATCTCCCACGCGATGATGCGCGGCGCCTTGATGCCGGTGCGCTCCTGGTACGCGAGCGCCTCGGGGCCGCCGCCGGGCCGGAAGCCGACGCTGCGAGCGCCGCCGTGGCGCTGGCGGTCCATGGGGATGCCGGCGGGATGCCCACCCGGGTGGCCCATGGGGACGCCGGCGGGGTGTCCCATCGGGACTCTGGCGGGGTGACCGCCCGCGAGCGGGATCCCGACCGCGGTCTGGCCGCAGCCGGCCTCGGCGTCGGCCATCTGCTGCTCGTCGATGGTGCCGGGCTCATCCGGCGCGATCTCCTCTTCGAGCTCCAGGTCGGGTCGCGCGTCGGCGTTGCCTACGTTGTCAGCCATGGTCCACAGGTCCTTACAGGTCGGTGTCGGTGGTCGGAGGCGCCGCCCGGGTCATCTCCAGCACGATGCCGGTGCGAGACGGGCAGTGGATGCGGTAGATCTCGGGCTCGCCCGCTTCCCACGACGGGAAGCCGAGCGCGGAACGCCACAGATACGGTTCGAGAGCGGCGGCAGCTGCATGGCACAGTCCGTCCGGACGCGCATAGGGATCGCGATACTCGAAGACGTCGCCGACCTCATGGCGGCAGCGACCGGTCTTCTCGATGACGCGGACGCTCAGCGGGCCCGCGGCGTCCCATGCCTCGCCGTTGGGATGCGTCATTGTCTAGCCTTCCGCCAGCCAGCGAGCGGCGTCCTTCGCGTGGTAGGTGAGGATGAGGTCGGCCCCGGCGCGCTTGAGGCCGGTGAGGGTCTCGAGCACGACGCGCTTCTCATCGATCCAGCCGTTCGCGGCGGCGGCCTTCACCATCGCGTACTCGCCCGACACGTTGTAGGCGGCCGTCGGCATGCCGAAGGTCTCCTTGATGCGCCAGATGATGTCCATGTACGCCAGCGCCGGCTTGACCATGACCAGGTCGGCGCCCTCGTCGATGTCGAGCTCGGTCTCGCGGATGGCCTCGTCGCCGTTGGCGGGGTCCATCTGATACCCCGAGCGGTCGCCGAACGCCGGGGCGCTGTCGGCGGCGTCGCGGAACGGGCCGTAGTAGCCCGACGCATACTTCGCCGAGTAGGCCATGATCGGGATGTCGCTGTAGCCTTCGGCGTCGAGCGCCGCGCGGATGGCGGCGACCCTGCCGTCCATCATGTCGGACGGCGCGACCATGTCAGCGCCCGCCTCGGCGTGGCTGACCGCCGTCATGGCGAGCATCTCGAGCGTCACGTCGTTGATGACGCAGCCGGTGTCGTCCAGCGCGCCGCAGTGGCCGTGCGACGTGTACTCGCACATGCACACGTCGGTGATCACGTAGAGGTCGGGCGCGACCTGCTTGAGGCGCCGGATGGCCTGCTGCACGATGCCGTCCTCGGCGAACGCGCCTGAGCCGGCCTCGTCCTTGGTCTCGGGCAGCCCGAAGAGGATGACCGCGGGGATCTTGAGCGCCAGCAGCTCGGCGGCCTCGGCCTCGAGCTGGTCGATCGAGAGCTGGAACACGCCCGGCATCGAGGAGACCTCGTCGCGCAGGCCGGTGCCCGGCTTCACGAACAGCGGGTAGATCAGGTCGCCGGCATCGAGCATGGTCTCTCGGACCATGCGGCGGATCTGCGGCGTGGCGCGAAGCCGACGCATACGAACGCTCGGAAACTGCATACTCGTCACTCCCCTGATCGACGGTCGGACCGTGAAAGCACCGTGGAGATGAATCGAGGCGCAACCGGCAAGCGGGTGCGCCTCGACATCGATTGCTTGGTGGAGACGACCGGAGTCGAACCGGCGACCTCTGCCGTGCGAAGGCAGCGCTCTCCCAACTGAGCCACGTCCCCGTACATGCCCGCCGCCATGCGGCAGGGCTTGAATACTATGCCCAGCGTGCCCCCGTTTGTCAACGCGCGGACGGCGCCCGAGGAGGCCTCTGCAAGTGTGGGCCGGGTCCCGGCGGCGCTCACCGCGCGCCTCCCGCGAAGTGGATCGCGAGGGCGGTGGCCACCGACTTGGACGTCGAGGACGCCGCCTCGGTATCGACACGGATGCCCAGCTCGCGAAGCGCTCCGGTCGTGACGGGGCCGATGCTGACGACGACGGTGCGGGCGAGGATCCTCGCCTCGTCGAGCCCGGCGCGGCGCACGACCTCCACGAACCGGCGCGCGGTGCCCCCGCTCGCGAAGACGATGGCGTCCGCTCCGCCGGCCGCCACGCGCTCCAGCACGTCGGCGGGCGGTGTGGCGGTCACCAGACGGTAGACCGGGACGACGTCGACGACGGCGCCGGCCGCGCGCAGCCTGTCGGGAAGGACCTCGCGGGCCTCCGTCGCGCGGGCGAGGAGCACGCGCTGCCCCGCCTGCAGGCCCGCCTCGAGCAGGGCCGCGACCAGGCTCTCGGCCCGGAACCGCTCGGGAACGACGGCCGGCTCCAGCCCGTAGTCGCGCAGGCGATCGGCCGTCGCGCTGCCGACCACGGCGAAGCGCGCGTCGCGAAGGTCAGCGAGCCGCAGCCCGTGCAGGCGCATGCGACCGTCCAGGCGGTCGATCCCGTTGGCGGACGTCAGCACGATCCAGGCGTAGTCGCCGATGCTCTCGATCGCCGCGTCCGCGGGCGCCCAGTCCTCAGGCTCCGCGATCTCGATCACGGGCAGCGAGAGCACCTCCGCGCCGAGCTCCACCAGGAGTGCGGAGAGGGCGGAGGACTGTCCGGCCGAGCGTGTGACGACGATCGACCGGCCGCTCAGCGGCAGGTCGACGCCTCGCTCACTCCCGGCGCCCATGCGGCGGCCCTCAGGTCTCGAGCCGGGCGTCGATGGCCGGGATGTCCGCGACGGACGCGTCGCGGATCTCGGCGAGGATCTCGGCGGCGCCCAGGTCCAACAGGCGCGCGACCATCTTCCGTCCAAGGCCCTCGGGGTCGGTGGCCACGCCCTCCATGTGGTCGCGGAGGATCCTCTTGCCGTCGACGGACCCGACGACGGCGTCCATGACGAGCAGGCCGTCGTCGAGGCGGGCGTAGGCGCCGATCGGCACCTGACAGCCGCCCTCGAGCGTGCTCATGACGACGCGCTCGGCGCTGACGCAGGTCATCGTGTCGGCATGGGCGAGACGACGGCAGACGTCCGCCATGAACTCGTCGGACTCGCGGATCTCGACGCCGATGGCGCCCTGACCGACGGCCGAGACCATCTGCGCGGTCGGGATGTAGTGGGTGATGCGGTCGGCCCAGCCCATGCGCGTGATGCCGGCGGCCGCGAGGATGACGGCGTCGACCTCGCCGTTCTCGGCCTTGCGCATGCGGGTGTCCAGGTTGCCGCGCACATCCACGATCTCGACGTCCGGACGCAGCGCGCGCACCTGCGCGACCCGGCGCAGCGAGCTGGTGCCCACGCGGCCACCGGCCGGCAGCGTCGCCAGCGTGTAGCCGGCACCCGACACGATGGCGTCACGAGGGTCCACGCGCTGCGGCATCGCCGCGATGACGAGGCCTTCGGGCAGGGCCGTGGGGACGTCCTTCATCGAGTGGACCGCGAGGTCGACCGTGCCGGCCTCGAGCTCGACCTCGATCTCCTTCGTGAACAGCCCCTTGCCGCCGACCTTGGCCAGCGGGACGTCGAGGATCTTGTCGCCGGTGGTCTTGATGATCTTGATCTCGACGGGCAGGCCCGTGATCTCGGCCACGCGGGCGCCGATGTACTCGGACTGCCACAGGGCGAGCTTGCTGCCCCGGGTCCCGATCGTGAGGTGGGTCCGCTCAGCAGCCAACGGTGTCTCCTTTGTCGTCTGTGGGTGCGGGCTCGCCCCGGCGGAGCAGCGCGCGCAGCCCGCGTACGCGGTGCAGCGTCTCGTGGTCCGAGTCCAGGCCGTAGAGCCGCCGGACCGCCTCCACGAGCACGTATCCGTCCTTCTCGGTCGCCGCCGACTTGAGCACGGCGGTCGGTGCGTGGAGCATCTTGTTCACGATCGCCTGCGACATCATCTCGACCGTGGAGATCTCGGCCTCGGACAGGCCGCCCAGGCGCTTGACGGCCTTGGCGAGCTCGTCCTGCCGCATGGACTCGGCGCCGGTGCGGATCGCGGCGATGGTCGGCTCGACCGACAGCGACTCGATCCACGCCTCGAAGGTCGCGATCTCCTCCTCGATGATCACCTCGGCGCGGCGCGCCTCGCGCATGCGCTCCTCGAGGTTGGAGTTCACCACGCCGTTGAGGTCGTCGATGTCGTAGACGAAGGCGTTGGAGAGGTCGTTGACGAAGGGGTCGACGTCGCGCGGCAGAGCGATGTCGATGAGGAACAGCGGGGAGCGCCGCCCCTTCATGACAGCGGCCACCTCGTGCTTGCCGATCACGTAGCCGGGCGCGGAGGTGGAGGAGATGACGATGTCGGCCTCGCGCATACGCTCGAAGAGCTGGTCGTACGGGATCGCGGTGCCCTCGAACTTGTCGGCCAGCTCGACCGCGCGCTCGTAGGTCCGGTTGGCGACGAGCACCGAGCGCACGCCTTGGCTGACGAGGTGCTTCGCCGTCAGCTCGCTCATCTTGCCCGCGCCGACCACGAGGATCGTGCGCCCCTCGAGCGTGTCGAAGACCTTCTTCGCGAGCTCGACGGCGGCGTAGCTGATCGACACCGCGCTCTCGCCGATGGCCGTCTCGGTGCGGACGCGCTTCCCGACCTCGAACGACTGACGGAACAGCCTGTGGAAGAGGCGCTCGGACGCGCCCGACTCGCAGGAGAGGTCGTACGCCTCCTTCACCTGGTGGAGGACCTGGGCCTCGCCCACCACCATCGAGTCGAGCGAGGAGACCACCCGGAACAGGTGCTTCACGACCGCGTGGCCCTCGACCACGTAGAGGTAGCGCGCCAGCTCGTGACGATCGAGATCGTGGAAGTCGCAGAGGAAGTCGATGACCGCGTCCGTGCCGGCCTCGGTGGCCGAGACCGCGTAGACCTCGGTGCGGTTGCAGGTCGACAGGATGACCGCCTCGGCGATCTCGTCGGTCTGGGTGAGCGCCGACAGCGCCTGCGGCTGGACGTGAGCCGGGAAGGTGAGCTTCTCGCGGATCTCGATCGGAGCGGTCTTATGCGAAAGGCCGACGAGGGTCAGGTGCATGCGGTCCGTGTACTTCCTTCATGGAGCCGGTGCCCGGGTCTGCCGGACATTGGACAAAGGGTCGCCCCCGCCGGAGCGATGCGTGTTGTTCAGGCAAGCGATGCCCGGCGGGGGCGGTGTCGTCCACGGTGAATACGCATCTCGCTTTGAGCTTGCCTGAACGCCGAGAATGGTACCACCCGCGCTCCGGGAGCGGCAACGCGAGCGGACGGACGCGCCGACGCGCACGTTCTACCGCGGCGGCTTGAGGTCCGCGGCGACGCTCCTCGTGTGCTCGAGCGCGCTCGCGAACTCCGGGCTGCCCTCGTACTTCTCCTCGCACAGGCGGAGATAGCCGTACTCGGCGTTGAGCAGAGGACCCGCCGCATGGTAGACGACGACGTCTCGGACCACGCCGATGAGCCGGCCCGACTCCAAGCAGCGTCCCGCGTAGTCCCCGTCGAACAGGAAGAAGACCTCTCCCGGCTTCCGCGGGAAGTTGCCGATTTCGCTCAGCACCTCCAGAGAGGTGATCGAGCACCACCCGCCGGCAGGCCCTTCTTCGACCACGACCCCATCGCCGAAATCGCGGATGACGTAGTGTTCGGCGGTCGGCTTGGACCCATTGGTCTTCTCGTTCTGGACCACGTTCGCCGCGAGGTACCCGGCCCGCGGAACGCGTTCGAACGACTCGGCCATGCGGGCGTCCCAGTTCGGCGGGAAGCTTAAGACGTCGTCGTCGACGTTGATGACGTGGAAGCCGCGCGTGAGCTTCACCGCCTCGGCCACGCCGTTCAGCCCGACGTTGGCTGGGCTGTGGACGACGCGGAGCCGGGGCGTTCGCGAGGCGAGTTCGTCGAGGTACTCCCCCGTCCCATCGCTCGACGCGTTGTCCCACACGACCACTTCCAGCAGCCGATCGGACGACTGCTCCAGCAGGCACGCCAGCCCCTCGCGGAGCATACGCAGGCGATCGAAGGTGACGATCACGACGCTGACGTCGGGGCGTCCTGCGCCAGGCCGCCACGCCGCAAGGCGCCCGCCGAAGCCGGGACCGAAGCGACGCTGCCACAGGGCACGCGTGGCGTTGCGGGTGTGCTTCAGCGCCCGCCACAGGGGCGG
>PKWR01000139.1 GCA_003133285.1 Coriobacteriia bacterium | reverse complement strand
GAGTTCGAGGCGCATCTCTACGCTGCCAGGAAGGCGCGCGCCAGCGGCGACGCCGACGCGGAGTTGGCTGCCATCCGAGCCGCTGAGCAGGTCTACCGCGGCGACGTCCTCCCGGGCGACATCTACGACGACTGGTTCGCCCCCGTGCGCTCGCGGTGCCGCCACGAGTTCGAAGACGCGATGCTGCGTGCTGCGCAGATCCTTGAGGAGCGAGGCGCACCGCATGAGGGGCTCTCGATGCTCCGCCGTCCGATGACTCACGATGTCTTGCGCGAGGACTTCTACCAGGCGGCGCTTCGCTTGCAGATCGCCGCAGGCCAACGGTCCGCCGCGATCGAGACCTACATGTCGTGCCGCAGCCGCCTCGTCGAGGACCTCGGGATCGACCCGTCTCGCGAGACCACCGCGCTCTACGAGCAGGTCCTCGGCATGGAGGACGCGCCGGTCTGAGCCGATCGCGACCGGTCTGATGACGGTAAGTCCGCGGTAAGGGCCGCCTCGTACGATGGTCCCGTCCCCAGCGCTTCGGGGAAGCGGTTCGCAGGCGGTTCGACGGGCTTTCCGTTCAAGGAACACATCAGCGGGATGCGTGCACGACCGAGTCCATCACGGTGAGGAGAGGGAGACTCCTGAGGGGCACCCGACGGGACACGAGCGGCGTCACCCCCCGAGCCCGGGGTGCAGCCATCAAGCGGACCGGAGAGGCCGGAGACCGAAGGGTCTCCGGCCTCTCGCCACGAACCCCGTGGATTCCGCGTGGAGCCTGACTCCGCCGCGCCGGGAACCGGGCGCCGCATGCTACAATCGGCGCTGCTCTATGACCTGATTCGAACCCCTGCGACACCCGATAAGGTGGCGTTTCCATGGCCAACATGCTGACCAAGCTCCTCACGATGGGCGAGGGTCGCCAACTGCGCAAGTACGACGCGCGCGTCGAAGCGATCAACGCCCTCGAGCCCTCCATGCTCGCTTTGAGCGACGCCGAGCTCGCCGGCAAGACGGCGGAGTTCCGGTCCCGCCTCGAAGCAGGGGAGGAGCTGCAAGCGCTGCTCCCGGAGGCCTTCGCTGTCTGCCGCGAGGCGGCCAAGCGCTCGATCGGCCTGCGGCACTTCGACGTGCAACTCGTCGGCGGCATGGTCCTCAACGACGGCATCATCGCCGAGATGAAGACCGGTGAAGGCAAGACGCTCGTCGCCACGCTGTCCGCGTACCTCAACGCGCTGCCGGGCAACGGCGTCCACATCGTCACCGTCAACGACTACCTGGCCAAGCGCGACAGCGAGTGGATGGGTCGCGTGTACTCCGCCCTGGGCCTGACCACCGGCCTCATCCAGGCGCAGATGGACCCCGACCAGCGCCACCCGGCCTACGACTCCGACATCACCTACGGGACCAACTCGGAGTTCGGCTTCGACTACCTGCGCGACAACATGGTCGTCGAGCCCCGCGACCGCGTGCAGCGCGGCCACCACTTCGCCGTCGTCGACGAGGTCGACTCGATCCTCATCGATGAGGCGCGTACCCCGCTCATCATCTCGGGCGCCGGCACCAAGTCGGCCGACCTGTACAAGCAGTTCGCCAAGGTCGTCCCGCGCCTGCACCCTGTGGTCGACTTCGAGCTTGACGAGGCGAAGCGCACCATCGCGGTCACCGACTCCGGCCTCAAGAAGGTCGAGGAGCAGCTCGGCATCAAGGACGTCTACGGCGACCCCTCGGGCCAGCTCGTGAACCACCTGCAGCAGGCCCTCAAGGCGCAGTTCATGTTCAAGCGCGACGTCGACTACGTGGTCACCGAGGGCGAGGTCCTGATCGTCGACGAGTTCACGGGCCGCCTCATGGTCGGCCGCCGCTACTCAGAGGGCCTGCACCAGGCGATCGAGGCCAAGGAGAAGGTGCACGTCCGCGAGGAGAACCAGACCCTCGCCACCATCACCCTGCAGAACTACTTCCGCATGTACGAGAAGCTCTCGGGCATGACGGGTACCGCCGTGACCGAGGACGCCGAGTTCCGGGAGATCTACAAGCTGCCGGTTCTGGTCATCCCGCCGAACCGGCCGATGATCCGCGACGACTGCAACGACCTGATCTTCCGCACGCTCGACGGCAAGTTCTCGGCCGTTGTCGAGGAGATCGTCGAGCGCCACGCCACGGGACAGCCGTGCCTCGTCGGCACCATCTCGATCGAGAACTCGGAGCACCTCTCGCGCCTGCTCACCAAGCGCGGCCTCGCTCACAAGGTGCTGAACGCGAAGTTCCACGAGCAGGAAGCGCACATCATCGCGCAGGCCGGCCGTCTCGGCGCCGTCACGATCGCGACGAACATGGCCGGACGAGGCACCGACATCGTGCTCGGCGGCAACCCTGACGAGCTGTTCCGCGAGATCCTGCGCGACCGCGGCATCGCCCCGGAAGAGGCGACCCCCGAGCAGGTCGAGAGCGCGCGCTCCAAGGCGCGCGAGATCTGCGCCGCGGAGCACATCCAGGTCGTCGAGGCCGACGGGCTCGCCATCCTGGGCACCGAGCGCCACGAGTCGCGCCGTATCGACAACCAGCTGCGAGGCCGTTCCGGCCGCCAGGGCGACCCGGGCGCCAGCGAGTTCTACCTGTCGCTGCAGGACGACCTCATGCGCCTTTTCGGCGGCGACCGCATGGACCGAATCGCGAACCTCATGGCGAGGACCGAGATCCCCGAGGACCAGCCGATCCAGGCCGCTCTGGTCAGCAAGGCCATCGAGGGCGCCCAGCGCCAGGTCGAGACCATGAACTTCGCGGCACGCAAGAACGTCCTCGAGTACGACGACGTCAT
>PKWR01000111.1:170-4101 GCA_003133285.1 Coriobacteriia bacterium | reverse complement strand
AAGTGAGCAGATCAACGGGGCCGTCGATCTGCTCACTTCGCGCCACCGAAGACCAGCATGTAGTACGCGACGATGGAGACGACGATCAGCGAGTCGAACCGGTCGAGGAAGCCTCCATGGCCGGGCAGCCAGCGTCCGGAGTCCTTGATGTTCGCCTCCCGCTTGAGGCGCGATTCCGCGAGGTCACCCAGGAGCGCGGCCACCGACACGACGCCACCGATGGCGAGGAACCACCACAGCGGGAGGGTCGAGCGCGTGATCCACCAGCCGACGCCCCAGGTCGCCACGGTCCCTACGAGGCCCGCTATGTAGCCCTCCCATGACTTCTTGGGGGACACGTGCGGTGCCAGCGGATGGCGGCCGATCGAAGAGCCGACCAGGTAGCCAAGGACGTCCATCGCCCAGACGCTGACGAGCGTCATGAGAACGAATACACCGCCATCTCCCAGTGCTCGCATCAACACCAGATGCGACAGCATGAAGCCTGTGTAGAGCGCTCCGAAGATGGTCGTCGACGTGTCGGAGGCGCTGACCTGGCGGAAGAGGACCTGCCACAGCAGCGCGGCCAGGACCAGCCCGCCGATGACCGCGGTGAGGCCCATCGCGCCCTGCATGCTGGCGCTCGAGGCGCCGTCGCCCGAGAAGGACGCGTAGAGCGCTGCCGCCAGCGGCATGAGGCCCACCGCCACGACCCCGAACATCTCATTGGGCTTGCGGCGGCCCGTGCGGATGATCGCGTAGAACTCGATCGCGCAGGGGATCGCGAACGCCGCCACGACGATCGCCCACGGGAACATCCCGGCCAGGTCGCCGGCGATGAGTACCATCCCGAGGAGCACCGCGGTCAGCGCGCGGATGCCGAAGTCCTTCAGCGCCCCGGGCTGCCGTGCCTGGACCTTGATCGGAGCTTCTCTCACAATCCCCCGAACCTCCGCTCGCGTCCTTGATACTCCACGATCGTCTCGAGCAGGTCATCACGTCCGAAGTCGGGCCACAACGTGTCGACGACGACGATCTCGCTGTACGCGATCTGCCACAGCAGGAAGTTCGACACGCGTACCTCGCCGCTCGTGCGCACGAGCAGCTCGGGGTCGGGAATGCCGACCGTATAGAGGCGCGCCGCGATGGTGTCCTCCCCTACCTCCGCCGGGTCGAGCCGCCCTGCCGCCACGTCCTCGGCGATCGAGCGGGCGGCGTCGGCGAGTTCCGCGCGTCCACCGTAGTTGAGCGCGATGATCAGGTCGAGGGTGTTGTTGCCGGCTGTGGTCGCCATCGCCTCGCGGAACGCCTGCGCGGTCCGGGAAGGCATCTCGTCCAGCCGGCCGATGACGCGGACGCGGACGCCCTGCTCCATCAGATCGGACATCTTCGCGTTGAGGACCTCGACGAACAGCGACATGAGACCTGAGACCTCGTCACGAGGCCGCGTCCAGTTCTCCGTCGAGAACGAGTAGAGGGTGAGATACCGGACGCCGGACTCGATGGCCGAGGCGATGATCTCTTCGATGGCCTTTGCGCCCGCGCGATGACCTGCGATGCGCGGCAGGCCCCTCTTGGCCGCCCAGCGGCCGTTGCCGTCCATGATGATGGCCACATGTGCCGGCACCCGGGCGGTGTCGAGGCGCGCCAACAGCTCCCGGCCGCGCGGGGAGTCGAAGAAGGCGGTGGGCGTCGGTTTCGGCATGCGCGGAGGTCAGACCTCCATGATCTCCTGTTCCTTCTTCTTGAGGAGGTCCTCGATCTGCGCGATGAACGCGTCGGTCTTCTTCTGGACCTGCTCCTCAGCGCGGCGGGTGTCGTCCTGGCCGATGTCTCCGGCCTTTTCCTGCTTCCTGAAGGCGTCGTTGGCGTCGCGGCGTGCGTTGCGGACGGCGACACGGGCCTGCTCCGCGTAGCCGTGGCACAGCTTGACGAGTTCGCGTCGACGCTCCTCGTTGAGCGCGGGGAACGGCACACGGATGACGGTGCCGTCGTTGCTCGGGTTGAGGCCGAGATCGGAGGCGAGGATGGCCTTCTCGGCGGCCTTCAGGATCGTCTTGTCGTACGGGGAGATCACCACGAGCTGAGGCTCCGGCGAGGAGACGGCGGCCAACTGCAGCAGCGGCGTGGACGCGCCGTAGTAGTCGATGTGGATCTTGTCGAAGATGGCACCGGACGCGCGCCCGGTCCTGACCGTCGAGAACTCGTGGCTGAGTGCTGAGATGGCCTTGGTCATCTTCTCTTCGGCCTGGGCGATGATCGCTTCGAGCATCAGTTGCCTCCTCGTACGATGGTTCCGACGTGTTCTCCGGCGAGCGCGCGGACGATGTTGCCGTCCGTCTCGATGTTGAAGACGATGATCGGAAGGTTGTTGTCCATGGCGAGCGTGATGGCCGTGCTGTCCATGACCTTCAGCTCGAGGCGCAGCACGTCCATGTAGGTGAGCTCGTCGAAGCGCACCGCTTCCGGGTCGATGCGCGGGTCGGCCGTGTAAACGCCGTCGACGCGCGTGGCCTTCATGATGCAGTCGGCCCCGATCTCGAGGGCACGCAGCGCGGCGGTGGTATCGGTCGTGAAGTACGGGTTGCCGGTGCCGGCCGCGAAGATGACGACTCTGCCCTTCTCGAGGTGACGGATCGCGCGACGCCGGATGTACGGCTCGGCGACGGACTGCATCTCGATGGCCGACATGACGCGGGTGAACACGCCCGCCTTCTCAAGGACGTCCTGGATGGCCAGCGCATTCATGACCGTGGCGAGCATGCCGATGTAGTCGGCCTGCGCGCGGTCCATGCCCTTGGCCGACCCCGCGACGCCGCGGAAGATGTTGCCTCCACCGACCACGATCGCGAGTTCCACGCCGGCCTCGCGCGCCGTGCGGATCTGGACCGCGAGGTCCTGCACGATCACGGGATCGATGCCGTAGCCAGCGTCGCCCATCAGAGCCTCACCGGAGAGCTTGAGCAGGACGCGCTTGAACCGTGGTTCCGACATCGCATGACCCCCGTGTGTCCGTTCGCCCCGGGCGCCCCTCGCGGAGGGCCCGGCGCATGTCCGCCATATTGTAGAACGGGGCGGCCCTCTGCGGACCGCCCCGTTCATCGAATCGTTGCGAAGAGCTAGGACTGGGTGTCCGCTGCTCCACCAAGGACCAGGCGCTCGAAGCGCACGACGTTCAGCGGCTTGCCGACCGCCTTGGAGGTCTCGGCGACGAGCTGCTCGACCGTCTTGTCGGGGTCCTTCACGAAGGGCTGCTCGACGAGGCAGACCTCCTTGTAGAACTTCTCGAGACGGCCCTCGGCGATCTTGACCTGGATCGGCTCGGGCTTGCCGGAAGCGGCGGCCTGGGCCTTGTAGATGCCGGTCTCGTGCGTGACGATCTCGACGGGCACGTCCTCGCGCAGCACGCAGATGGGCTGCGACGCGGCGATGTGCATCGCGACGTCCTTCGCCAGGGCGACGACCGCAGGGTCGGTGTGGTCCGATCCGCCGATCTCGACCATGACGCCGATGCGGCCGAGGCCGTGGATGTAGTAGCTGACCATGCCGTTCTCCGGTACGTCGAAGCGCACGAAGCGCTTGATGACGATGTTCTCGCCGAGCTTGCCCACGAGCTCGCCCAGGGCGTGCTCGATGGTCAGCGACGGGTTGCGCTTCCACTGCATGGCCGGGAGCGCGTCGACACTCGACGGCGCGTCGACGGCCACCTGCTCCACGATGGCGGAAGCGAAAGTGGTGAACTCGGCGTTGCGGGCCACGAAGTCGGTCTCGCAGTTGATCTCGACCATGGCGCCGACGCGCCCGAGTTCGTTCGTCCACGCGGCGATGACGCCCTCGTTGGTGGCGCGGCCAGCGCGCTTCGCGAGGTCCGCGAGGCCCTTGGTGCGCAGGATGTCGACGGCCTTCTGCATGTCGCCGCCCGACTCCTCGAGCGCCTTCTTGCAGTCCATCA
>PKWR01000111.1:0-163 GCA_003133285.1 Coriobacteriia bacterium | reverse complement strand
GCGTCTCGGCGACAGCTTCGGCGGCTTCGGCCTCGACCTCGGCGGCGGGCTCTTCGACGACCGCGGGGGCTTCGACGATCACCTCTGCCGGCGCTTCGACGACGGCTTCGACAACGGGAGCGGTGACGACGGGAGCGGGCGCATTGACGGCCTTGTCGACGGC
>PKWR01000001.1 GCA_003133285.1 Coriobacteriia bacterium | reverse complement strand
CAGCACCACATAGGTAGTCTTTGGGATCTCAATCACCCCTTCAAACATGATGTCAGCAGTCGCCTTTCCAGGGTGACTCCAGGAGCCAATACCCTACTCTACGCGCAGTCTTTTCGGTGGGCGATGAGGCATTCGAACCCCCGAGGTGGAGGACGATGGCCTTCGGGCTGTCTACCCGAGGGTCGCCTAGCGTACGCGGCCGATGCGCCTCCCCGCCGGTCCGGAGCTGCGCCCGGAGTACGCCGAGGCGTGGCGGAGCTACGTGTCCCGGCGCGACGCGGCCTCCCGTGACGCCCGCCTCAAGCTCGAGGCCCGCGAGCGAGTGCTCGCTTTGGAAGCCGAGAAAGGCGTCACTCGCTACCGGATGGCGAAGGTCTTGGGGCTGAATCCCGGAAACCTCAACGCATTCCTCGTGCAGGGGAACGCCGGCAAGCTCAGCTTGGACAAGGTGTTCCAGCTCGTCAGGTATCTCGAGGCGGCGTAGGCCACTGGCGACCTTCGGGGGGACCCGAAGGGACGGACCTCCGCGGCTGATGAGCAGCGGAGGTCCGTCGCGAACATACCCATCACGTGGGTCATTGGTGATGGTGTTAACCCATCAGGGCGAGGTGCGCTCCCGCGCCTCTGACGACTCGTCGGCCTGACTCACCAGAGGTGATGCACCTGCGCGCGGATGTTGCGGTCGTAGATAGCCCGGATCTGGTCCATCGTGGGATCCGGAAGCGGAGGCAGGCCCGCCGCGGCGATGTTGTCTTCGGCCTGCTGCGGACGTCTGGCTCCCGGGATCGCACAGGTCACGGCGTCGAACATGAGGATCCACCGCAGGGCCAGCTGCGCCATCGTGGCTCCCGCCGGAACGAGCGGACGCAGTTCCTCGACGGCCCGAAGCCCGGTCTCGTAGTCCACTCCCGCGAACGTCTCGCCCTTGTCGAACGCCTCACCTTCACGGTTATACGAACGGTGGTCGTCCGCAGAGAAGGTGGTGGCCCGCGTCATCTTGCCGGTGAGCAGACCGGACGCGAGGGGCACGCGCGCGAGGATCCCCACGCCGCGGCTCTTGGCCTTCGGGAAGAAGCCCTCGGCCGGACGCTGGCGGAAGATGTTGAAGATGATCTGGACGGACTGGATGCCGGGGAACTCAAGCGCCTTCTCGGCCTCTGCGATCCGTTCCACGCTCACACCGTAGTGGCGGATCTTGCCCGCTTCCACCAACTCGTCCAGGATGCCGAACACCTCGGCGTTGTAGACCTCNNGTCATGTTCTTGCGGTTGTAGGCGCGGGGATCGGGGTTCAACCTGACGCCCAGCTTGGTGGCGATGTAGAAGGGCTCGCTGCGTTGTCGTCGCAATTGACCGAGGAGCGGCTCGCTACCGTACACGTCGGCCGTGTCGAAGAAGTTGACGCCGAGATCCAGGGCGCGGTTGAGGGTGGCGAGCGACTGGCGGTCGTCCACCGCTCCCCACGAACTGCCCATCGCCCACGTACCGAGGCCGATCTCGGATACCTTCCAGCCCGTGCGCCCGAGTTCGCGATATTCCATGTCCTCTCCCCCTAGTAGTGGAGCGACGTGACCCTGATCTTCTCGATCAGGATCTCGCGCTCCTCCGGAGCGTAGAAGTCCTCGAGCTCATCGAGCGCCTTCACACGTGCGCTCAGCTTGAGCGCGCTCGCGATGCGATGGAGCGCGTAGAGGAAGCACGTGATCGAGGCGCCGAGGAAGACGTCGCGGACCAGGCCGTACACGGTTTCGGGATCATGCAGACGGTGAAGGTAGTGATCCATCTGAGGGCCTCCATAGGTCGGTTGCGTGCACGCGGCGATGCTCGCCTCTGTGTACGTTCCCGCCTTGGGGCAGCGAGTACTGGCCGGCATGGCGCAACGGCTCCGGGTTGACGGTGACGACCCGGGACCGGGGGGTGACCCGAAGAACGGGGGGTGCTTGACCTTCGGGCCCTCGACCCGGGGGTCTTGCTCGAACGCGAACGGCCGTCCCGGATGGGAGCGGCCGTTCCTTCGTTATAGGTGCGGGTGGCCTAGAGACCCAGGGCCGCATCCATGATTCCCTTCGGGGTGGGCTGAGGGCATCGGGCCCGAGATGAGGTCTTACCGGCCCAGCAGGATCAGGACGCCGGCTGCGAGCGCGAGCACCGCCATGATGGTGCCGATGGCCGGTATCGAGATGCTCACCAGCTGGAGCAGACCGGTCAGGATGAGCCAGATCGCCAGCAGGAGCATCCCCAGGTTCTTCGTCACCCTCATGTCACTCGACCCCCTCTTCGACCTGCGCGTCGGCCTCGATCAGCGCCTTGAAAGCCGCGAGGTCCTGCGTGGTGCGCCTGTTCATCCATCGGCGCACGGCATCCGCCTTGCCCTCCCAGGCCTTCGGATCGTACTCGAGCTGGTAGTGCACGCTCGTCCTGTCGGCGCCCAACTTCTCGAAGGTGACCTTGCCGGTCTCGCGGCCGTCGACCGCAGCCCAGGAGACGCTCTCGTCGGTGACGTTCTCGACGACGTCCGCGTCCCATTCGATGAGGTCGTCTTCGACGACGGCCACCCAGTGCATGTTGTCGTCGGGAACGAGGTCCACCGTCTCGATCTCTTCCATGAACGCCGGGAAGTCCTCGAACGACGTCCACGCGTCGTAAACGGTGCGGATGTCGGCGTCTACCTCGATCGTGTCATCGATGAATGCCATCGTGTTCTCCTCTCGGGCGCACAGGACGTTGCAGTGTGTATTCCCCCTCAGGCCCGGGCGAGCACCCACCGGCGGATGCTTCGGACTTGCATCCCCCGTCCCCGGAACGCTCCCGGGATATGCACACTCTGCAGTCACCTTGCTGCGCTCACCGGGCGCTCCGAGGAGTCAGTCCGAACCGACGCGCGATCCGGCCACGCTCCGTTGATGTCCCTAGCGTTCGACCTTGTGGGCCGCCTGCCGCGTTGTGCGGGCGGCGATTCTTTTCGCGAATGGGTAAAGAGTCGCATCGGCGGTCCGACCGAAGGGACGCGAACGCGATGACGACATCGACCACGTGGGAGCCCCACGAGACGCACGGGGAACTCAGCACCCGTAAGCAGAACGCCCTGCCCGACAGCGCCTTCGCCTTCCCGAAGCAGCGCAAGGAGCCGATGACCGATGCGGAGCACGTCCGCAACGCCCTCGCACGCTTCGATCAGGTCAAGGACGTCTCCGACGCCGACAGGGACCTGGCCTTCGGGAACATCCGCAAGGCAGCTCGGCATTTCGACGTGTCTGTCGAGGAGAAGAGTTGGCGCGATCTCGGCAAGGTGCCACACGGGAGCAATGCCGCGCACTGAAGCAGTACGACTCGGAACAGCACGAGAGTGATCGATGCTGGCCACATTGACCCGCCTCAAGCAGGTCCTCGATCAATCCATGTGCGGTCGGCGCGTGGAGGAACGATCTCGAAGGAACTGCCCGCCATGCTCATCATCCCATCCCAAGCGAGAGCCTGACCGCCGCAGCTACAACCGCTGGGTGCAGAGAGACCCCCGGGTTGTCCACCCGAGCGGGGCAGCTGGGACGGCACGCGGTGCTGGCCCACCGAGGTCAGATCGCTCTCACCGGACCGTCACAGACCAGTGCCCACGAGCTGCGCACGGGCACTGGGGCGAATCACCACGACGGCCACCGCCCAATGGTGGCGCTGAACGAGCGATCCAGACCGCAACGCCCTAGGCGAAGAGCAGTCGGAGCTCCTGCTCTGTGCCCGGGTCCGCTCGGAGAGAGTCCATCGCCAGATTGACCTGCATTGTGGCGTCGGCAACATCGAGAACGCCGAGACTGACCTCGTACCGCTTCTCCTGCACGAACCAGCGGAGCAGTGGGCCCAAGTGCCACAGCGAGGACTTGCCTTCATGCGCAGGAGCAGGAGCGGTCTCAGGACAGCTCAGGATCAACTTGCGGACGTTTTGACGTGAACAGCCAAACATCGCGGCGACCTCCCCGACCCCAACCAGATCCGGAGTAGCCTCGAGGAGAACGACGCCCGGAATCGCCTTCCGCACGTCCCCGATGGCACTCAAGACCGCCTCATGAGCGGACTCAGCGGCTCGGGTGAAGTCGAGGCCGATGCGACCGGGCTGGCCAATGCCAACCAAGGCGTCGTCGCATCCATGCTGGTACAGAGCGTCGGCCAAGTCGTCCATGTCTGCGGCATTCGACGGCAAGGTGAAGCGAAGGGTGAACTCATACTCACTCATGGTCCTCGCCTCCTTCATTCTCCTCTGCCGGGCCAATGCACCCGTCAACCCGTCTGATAATCATATTCGCGTGATTCTCGGGGCTTCTGGGGGTCGAAGCGATGCTCAGCTTGCAGAACTCGCCACACCTGCAGTCGGGATTGTCGTGCGGACAGTAGAGTTTGCCCCACGCATGCGCGCTCTTCCCCGACTCTACGACCCGCCAGTCCTTGCTCTCCGCGTATCTCAGGGCAGCCTCGATGTGCTTGTTCGGGTGCTTGTTGCGCGCCATCGACTACTGCCTCTCCCAGGACTCTAGTGAGCAAGTGCGCGGTTGTCAAGTGACAACCGCGCCACTCGACCTTACCGTGTCCAAAGATGCTTCTGTGGCCCGGTGGCCCTCCCATAACCCCCGTCAAACAATGGGCCATGCCATACGGAAAGTCACGCGGAGGGCCGGCCCGGGGACGCGCCAATGTGCCGCAAGGGAACTCGGGCTAGACACCCGAAGAGCGGGCGGGCACACTGGCGGCTCCTGAGCAATCGCGTACACTGCGGCACGCGCAAGCGCCTCACCGGCTCGCATCCCGCACGGTCCGCCAGTTCGCAGTCCCGAAACCACTCACGGCGCGGGTATCACCAGCGCACCTATCAAGGCGGCTGCACCGACTGCCATAAGTGCGACCATCGCGCATCCGGAAGACGCCCGCCTCTTGGCGTGCAACGAATCCTCGGTCACCGCTCGCTATCGACCCTGCTCTCGACTTACTCCCACGCCTGCGACACCCATGCCCGGGAAGCGATGGAGAAGCGGTGAGAGCCGCCGAGCGATAGTCTGTGACTGTGCACCGACCCATGTCGGTTGAGCGGTGTCCGGAGATGCTGCCCCGCGAGAGGAACCGCCACACTCAAGACATCCACCGCCTGAAGGCACGGGTGCCACGGCCTGCACAGTCTGACAGGAACCGAGTGAGAGTTCAGAGAAGGAGCGAGATATGGAAGTGTCCGAGGCTATCCGCGAGCGCAGGAGTATCCGTGCGTTTTGCCCTGACGACGTCCCCGACGAGATCATCAGCGAGATCCTCGACGAGGCACGTTGGGCCCCCTCATGGGCGAATGCGCAGGGATGGGACGTCTACGTGATCAAGGGCGCGACACTCGCCCGGGTCAAATCGACGCTGGCGGAGAGATTCGCGACCGAGACCGAGCCTGTCACGGACATCCGGATGCCGCAGCGGGGAGAGTGGCCCGAGCACATCCAACAGCGCATGACCTACCGCCGTCCTGCGCCGGGAGCCGCTCCGCAGCCGCCCCTGAGACCAGGTGTGTCCGACATCTACGGCGCTTCCTGCTTGATGCTGTTCGCCGTGCATGAGCGGCTAGCTGTCGAGTACGCCTGCTTCGACCTCGGGCTCCTGGTCGAAAACGTCTGCCTCATCGCCCGGGACCGAGGGCTTGGGACGTGCATCATGGCCATGGCGGTGCGCTACGCCGACGCACTTCACGAGCTGCTCCCCCAAGCGGAAGGCCG
>PKWR01000061.1 GCA_003133285.1 Coriobacteriia bacterium | reverse complement strand
ATCCAGGGGCTCGAATCGGACCTGGGCGCCACGCTCCTCGAGCGCCGCTACCGCAAGGTGGAACTCACCGAGGCCGGCCGGGCGCTCCTGCCCATCGCGCGGCGTGTGATGGGTGAGCTCGATGAGGCGCGCGTCGAGATCGAGCGCTTGTCGGACACGGTGGGAGGCCACCTCGAGCTGGCTGTCTCCACCACGCCCGGCCAGTACATCCTGCCGCGGCTGCTCGGCTCGTTCCTGCGCACCTACCCCGAGGTCAGCGTCTCGTTGCGGGTCTACGACTCGGCCGATGTCGTCGAGCGGGTCGAATCAGGCGAGGCGCAGCTCGGGATGACCGGCGCGCGCATCGCGGGCGCCAAGGTCGAGTACGAGGAGATGGGCACCGATCGCCTGCTGATGATCTGCCCGGTCGACAGCCCGCTGGCAGGCCGCTCGACCGTGCCGCTGGCCGAGGTCGCGGAGCACCCGTTCATCGTGCGCGAGATCGGTTCGGGTACGCGCATGGTCTTCGAGCAGGCGCTGCGCGACGGAGGCGTCGATCCGTCCGAGCTCAACGTCGTGATGGAGCTGGGGACCAGCGAGGCGATCGTGAACGCCGTGGAGGGCGGCATGGGCGTCGGCGTCGTCAGCCACTGGATGGCGGACAAGGCGCTCGCTCTGGCCACCGTCGCACGCGTCCCGGCGCCGGGCTTCCCGGTGGAGCGTCCCTTCTACGCGGTGCTGCCGCGCGGCGTCCACTCGCGCGCGGCTGCCGCGCTCGCGGAGCATCTGCGGCGGGAGCTCGCCTAGAGCCCGATCGGCTTCCGTTCTCGAGAGCGCGAGGTGTATGCTCCAAGCCGTGCCGCCGCAGCGGCACATCTCCGATCCCGGACCGACCTACAGCGGCAGGCGCTCGCTACGGTCACCGGGACGACAGGGCTTTGAGGGGAAACCCCGAGGCCTCCCGTGTTTGGAAAGGAGACCACATGCGCCGATCCATCACGCCGCCGGGCATCCGGCGGGCGATCGGGGTTGCCCTCTCAGGCATCCTCGCCATGTCACTTGCGGCCTGCTCGGCGCCCTCCGCGCCGACGACCTCCGCACCCAAGGTCAGTGACGTCATCCTGGCGTCGACCACGTCGACCCAGGACTCGGGGCTGTTCGACGTCTTGATCCCCGCGTTCGAGAAGGACAACCCGACCTACAAGATCAAGGTCGTGGCCGTCGGCTCCGGCGCTGCTCTGACGTTGGGCCAGAAGAAGGACGCCGACGTCCTGCTCGTTCACAGCCCTGCTGCCGAGACGAGCTTCGTCGCTTCGGGGTTCGGCACCGACCGCAAGCCGGTCATGTACAACGACTTCCTGCTCGTCGGACCCACGAGCGATCCCGCGAAGATCAAGGACACAACCAGCGCGGTCGCCGCGTTCGTCAAGATCGCCAAGGCGAAGGCCACCTTCGTCACACGCGCGGACAATTCCGGGACCTACACCAAGGAGCTCTCGATCTGGGCCTCGGGCACCATCGAACCCACCAGCTCCGTGGATCCGTGGTACCTGTCCACAGGCGCGGCCATGGGCGTGAGCCTCGGCATCGCCAACGAGAAGCAGGGCTACATCCTGGTCGATCGCGCCACCTGGCTGACCAACAAGGACAAGAACCCCGGCCTCGCCGTCATGGTCGAGGGTGACAAGAAGCTCTTCAACCCGTACCACGTGATCCTGATCCCGGGCGCCCGCAACGAGGCCGGCGCCAAGGCCTTCGAGGACTGGATCGTCGGTCCCGCAGGCCAGAAGGTGATCGGAGAGTTCGGCGTCACCAAGTACGGGCAGCAGATCTTCGTGCCCAACGCCGGCGCCAGCAGCTAGCGCGCTTCGGGGCGCGGCGGGCGACTGCGGAAGCCTGCCGCGCCCTACCCTCACCTGACCGATGGGATCGTCATGCACGTCTACGTCCAAGCGATCATCGATGCGTTCGCGCTGCTCCTCTCGGGATCCGGCGAGGTCTGGCCTGTCATCGGGCTGTCTCTCGCGGTCTCCGGCAGCGCCACGCTCATCGCCACGGCGATAGGGCTGCCGATCGGGTACTTCCTCGGGATGAGCCGCTTCGCCGGCCGCGGCTCCCTGATCCTGCTCGTGAACACCGCGATGGGCTGGCCGCCGGTCGTGGTCGGCCTGTTCGTCTACATGGCGCTGTCGCGCACGGGTCCTTTGGGCGATCTCGCCCTGCTGTTCACCCCGCAGGCGATGGTCATCGCGCAGGTCATACTCGCCGCCCCGCTCGTCGCGGGGGTCACCACGGCTGCGATCGCCAGCGTTCCGCGAGACCTGCGGCTGCAGTTGCGCGCGCTCGGCGCGTCACGTTTCCAGGAGGCCTTCGAGGTGTTCAAGGAGTCGCGCCGTGGGGTCATGGCCGCGGTGATCGCCGGCTTCGGAGGCATCATCTCCGAGGTGGGCGCGGTCTCGATCGTCGGCGGCAACATCCAGGGTTCGACCCGTGTCATGACGACTGCCATCGTGTTCAACGTCAACCGCGGAGAGTTCGGGCTCGCGATGGCGTGGGGCATGGTACTGCTCGGTATCGCGCTCGTGGCGAACGCGGCCCTGACCATGCTCCAGCAGTCGGGGACCCGCTATGAACGCTAGCCTCGCCGTTGTGGCTGCTCCCGCGGTGTGCGCGGAGGATCTCCGCGTCACGTACCGTGGCCGCACGGTCGTCGACGTGCCGTCCATCGGTCTCGCTTCCGGAGAGACCTACGCGTTGCTCGGCGCCTCCGGCGCCGGCAAGTCGACGTTGCTGCGGGTGCTCGGGCTCCTGGAGCGCCCGACCCACGGCCGCGTCCTGTTCGACGGATCGCCCGTCGGCGCGGGCGACCTGGCCGCCCGCCGACGCATAGCCGCGGTCTTCCAGAAGCCGTACCTGCTGCGCGGCACGGTCGGGGACAACGTCGCCTACGGGCTGCGGCTGCGCGGGATGAAGGCCTCGCAGCGGGCGGTGCGCGTGGCGGCCGTGCTCGAGCGGGTCGGTCTCGCCGGATGGCAGGACCGCAGCGCGCTGACGCTGTCCGGCGGCGAGGCGCAGCGCGTGGCGTTGGCGCGCGCGCTCGTGCTCGAGCCGACCTTCCTGCTCCTCGACGAGCCCCTGTCCTATATGGACCCGCTGCTCAAACGCTCGCTGAGTCTGGAGTTCGCGGCGATCCTGGCCGGGGAGCACGTGACCTCGCTGTACGTCACCCACGACCAGGACGAGGCGGTCGTCGTCGCTGACCGCATCGGCGTGATGCGCGAAGGCCGTCTCGTGGCCGAGGGCGACCCCGACACCGTGCTGGGGCTTCCTCCGGACGAATGGCTCGCGGCCTTTGTGGGCATGGAACCGTCGCTGCGCGGCCGGGTCACGGCCGTGCTTGATGGGTTGTCCGAGGTGGAATGCGACGGCGTCACGATCTACTCGACCGTCCAGGTCCCGGTCGGCACTTCGGTGCTGGTGGCGGTTCGCCCCGAGGATGTGACGCTGTACGTGGCGGGAGCTCTGCTGCCGGTCGGCAGCGCCCGCAACCACTTTGAGGCCACGGTCGCCGAGGTCCGCCCGCAAGGCGGGTCCGTGCATGTGACGCTCGAGCGAGCTGGCGTGCGATTCGCAGCTGCAGTGTCGCGGGCTGCGGCGTCCGAGCTGGGCATCGCGCCCGGTCAGCGCGTCATCGCGGTGTTCAAGGCGACCGCGGTCAGGATGCGTTCCGAGAACTGAACGCAAGGCGTAGCATGAAGTCTCGCGCTCGTCGGCCGGCACCGTCGGCGGGACCGCAGGCGACAAGGTAAGGGTAACGATGGATCCTAGTCTCGCAGAGCGTCTGCCAGTGACCGCCGCCGTACTGGCGGGTGGCCGCTCCATGCGCATGGGCGTCGACAAGACACTGCTCCCCGTCGACGGCGAGACGCTGCTGGCGCGCGTCGTGGAGGCGGTCGCCCAGGTGTGCGCGCACACCGTCGTCGTCACGAACCGCCCCGAGCAGATCGCAGAGGCGGGCCTGCCCGACGACACCCCCGTCTTCGTCGACGAGACACCCAACCAGGGCCCGCTCGGCGGGCTGGTGACGGCGCTGCGTGAGGCTCCCGACGACTGGGTGCTCGCGATCGCCGCGGACGTCCCGTACCTGGAGCCGGAGATCATCCGCGCCCTGTGGGAGGCCCGGGACGGCGCGCGCGTCGTCGTTCCCGTCACGGAGAAGGGCCTCGAGCCCCTGCTGGCCCTCTATCACCGGGACTGCCTGCCCGTCGCGCGTCGGGTGCTCGCGTCCGGACGTCGCCGGCTCGTGGCGATCTTCGCCGAGGTGCCCGTGGTCGAGGTGCCCCTCGAGGCGCTTCGGACCGCGGACCCGTCGATGCGCAGCTTCCTCAACGTGAACACACCCGAGGACCTCTCCGACATCCGCGAGGCCGAGAGCGAGCATGCCGAGCACCACCCTGGCGCCACGGTCGTCGTTCGGTCGGGCGACAAGCACGGCGGGCGGATGCCCGTCGAGCGCGCGGTGACGGTCCACATGAACGACGTCGAGGTCGCGACCATGCAGGCGACCCCCGACGACCTCGAGGAGCTCGCCATCGGGTTCCTCGTCTCGGAGGGACTGCTGCTTGAGCGGGACTCGCTGAAGTCGGTGAGCGCCGACTACAAGCGTGGGCTCGTCTACGTCGAGACCACGGAGGAGGTGCCCGACGAGCTCACCTACCGCCGGCGCTACATCACCTCCGGCTGCGGCAAGGGCGTGACGTTCTCGTCGGTCGGGCACGCCCGGTCGCTCGAGCCCGTCGGCGGCGACTTCTCCGTGGACCCCGCGGTCCTGCACGGCTGGATGCGGGTCATGAACGAGCAGGCCACGAAGTACCGCGACAGCGGCGGCATGCAGGCGTGCGCCTTCGCCAGCGGTGGCGAGGTCCGCATCGTGCGCGAGGACGTGGGCCGGCACAACGCGGTCGACAAGGTGCTCGGGCGCGCGTGGATCGACCGCACCCCGACCGAGGACGCCGTGCTGCTCTCGACGGGGCGGGTCTCGTACGAGATGGCCGTCAAGGCCGCCAAGGCGAGAGTCCCGGTCATCGCCAGCAAGAGCGCGGTGACGGACCTCGCCGCGGAGATCGCCGGTTCGCTCGGCATCTGCGTAATAGGCTACGTACGCGGAGGCGCAATGGTCGTCTATACGCACCCGGAACGGGTGCGGAGTGAGAAGGATGTGTAGCCCATGCTGACCGTCGAACAGGCCCGTGACTCGGTTCTCGAGCGCATCGTGCGCCTCGAGCCCGAGCCCGTCGCCGTGCTCGAATCCCTCGGCTGCGTGCTCGCGGCCGACGTCGTGTCCGACATCGACGTCGCGCCGTTCGACAACTCGGCGATGGACGGCTATGCGGTCCGCTCTTCGGACACCGCAGGCGCCACCGACGACGCACCGGTCGTACTGCGCGTCGTCGACCACATCGCCGCGGGCTCCATGCCTCAGGCCGAGGTCGGCATGGGTGAGGCGTCGCGCATCATGACGGGCGCTCCGGTGCCCCCGGGCGCCGACGCCATCGTCATGGTCGAGGTCACCGAGGGCCTGGAGGCGGGCGGGAGCACCGGCGGCACCGTCGCCATCAAGCGCCCGGCGACCTTCGGCGACCACATCCGCCACGCGGGCGAGGACGCGCACGCGGGCGAGACGGTGCTGCACGCGGGCGAGGTCGTCAACGCCGCCTCGATCGGGCTGATGGCCACGCTGGGTACCACGACGCCGCTGGTCTACCGCCGTCCCCGCGTCGCGATCGTCTCGACGGGCGACGAGCTCGTCGGGATCGAGGAGGTCCCCGGGCCGGGGCAGATCCGCAACTCCAACACCTACTCGCTTGCCGCGCAGGTCATCGCCGCCGGCGGTGTGCCGTGCATCCTCGGCATTGCCCGCGACAACGCGGCCGACACCCGCGCGCTGCTCGGCCGCGCGTCCGAGTTCGACCTGATGGTCACCACGGGCGGCGTCTCGATGGGCGACTTCGACGTGGTCAAGACGGTCCTCCAGGAGATCGGCAAGCTCGACTTCTGGAAGGTCGCGATGCGCCCCGGCGCGCCGCAGACCTACGGCACGATCGGCGGGACGCCCTTCTTCGGATTGCCGGGCAACCCCACGTCGACGATGGTCGGCTTCGAGCTGTTCGTGCGCCCCGCCATCCGCAAGATGCGCGGGTTCACCGCCCTCGACCGCCCGCGCGTCACGGCGGTGCTCGCCGAGGACGCGCGCAAGAAGTCCGACCGCCGCTACTTCATGCGAGGCGTGCTCACGCGCCGCGAGGTGTCCGAGCCCGGCGCCCCCGCCTACGAGGCGCGCCTGTCCGGTCGCCAGTCCTCCGCGTTGCTGACCGCCATGCACCGCGCCAACTGTCTCATCTCGCTTCCGGAGGGACTCTCGTCCGTCTCGGCCGGCAGCGTCGTGGAATGCATCCGACTCGACCAGGAAGAAGGATCAGCATGAGCAAAGACGACAAGGCCGCGGACCCCCGCTGGGCCGCGCAGGTCACCGAAGACATGAAGGTCGCCATCCTCGCGAAGGCCGTCGACGGCAAGATCACGTGCCCCGTCCTGCGGAAGTTCGCCGAGGACAACGGCGTCAACTACAAGGTCGCCGGCACCGCCGCCGACATGGCCGGTGTGCGCGTGCACAACTGCGACCTCGGCTGCTTCTAGGAGCACCTGTGACCACGTACCGCATACCCGTCGTCTCGATCGTCGGCAAGTCCGACTCGGGCAAGACGACCGTCATGGAAGGCATCATCCGCGAGCTCACCGCGCGCGGCTGGCGCGTGGCCACCGTCAAACACCACGTCCATGAGGTCGACATCGACGTCCCGGGCAAGGACTCCTGGCGGCACGCACGCGCCGGGTCGGTCGCGGCCATGATCTCCTCGCCGACCCAGTTCGCCGTCGTCCGGAGGGTCGACACGGAGCGCACGCTCGAGCAGCTGGTCGAGGCCGCGGGCGACGCGGACCTTCTGCTGACCGAGGGCTTCAAGCGCGCGGGCGACGTCCGCATCGAGGTCGTGAGGCGCGCCCGCTCCGACGAGATGACCAGCGAGCCCCTGCAGCTCTTCGCCGTCATGACCGACGTGCCGGAGATCATCCCGGCTGGCATCCCGGTCTTCCCGCTCGACGCGCACTCGTCCGTCGCCGAGCTCATCGAAGCATCGTTCCTGAAGGGCAGTGAAGAATAGTGACCGGCACCGACTCGTTCGGACGGCGCATCGACTACTTGCGCATCTCGGTGACGGACCGCTGCAACCTGCGGTGCATCTACTGCATGCCGCCTGAAGGCGTGCCATGGCGCGATCCCTCCGAGATCCTCACGTTCGAGGAGATCGAGCGCTTCGCGGAAGCAGCCGTCGAGGAGGGCATCAGCAAGATCCGCCTCACGGGCGGGGAGCCGCTCGTGCGCCTCGGCATCGTGGATCACGTGGCGCGGTTGCGTGAGATCACCGGCATCGAGGCGATCGCGGTGACCACCAACGGCGTCCTGCTGCCGAGGTACGCGAAGGACCTGGTCGCGGCCGGGCTGTCGCGCGTCAATGTCTCGCTCGACACGCTCGACGCCGACGTCTACAGGCACATCACGCGCGGCGGGCGTCTCGAGGACGCGCTGGCGGGCATCGAGTCCGCGTTCGAGGCCGGGATGGATCCGGTGAAGGTCAACGCCGTCGTCGTGCGCTCGCTGGACCAGGATCTTCTGTCGTTCGCGCGGATGACCATCGACCGTCCGCTCCACATCCGCTTCATCGAGTACATGCCGGTCGGCGGCGAGGGAGAACCCGCGCCGGGCGGGGTGTGCAGCTCCGACGTCACGGCGGGCGCCTGGACGATCGAGGACCACGTCCCCAGCGACGAGATCGTGGCGAGGCTGGCCGCGGATGGCCTGGCGGCAGGGCTCGGCACCCTTGAAGCCGTAGCCCGCGACGCCGCCCCCGGCGGCTGGGGTCCGGCCACCTACTACCGCTTCCCCGGCGCCGTCGGCACGATCGGCGTCATCTCCCCGCTGTCGCACCACTTCTGCGGCGAGTGCAACCGCCTGCGGCTCACGGCCGACGGCAAGCTGCGCACCTGCCTGTTCTCGGACGACGAGCTCGACGCGCGCGAGGTGCTGCGCAGCGGCGGCGACGTCCGCGCCCTGATCCGCGCCGCCCTCGCGGCCAAGCCCGAGTCGCACAACATGCGCATCGGCACCGTCCGCCGCATGTCCCAGATCGGAGGATGACCATGACCGAGCAGCGCCTCACGCACGTGGACGATCGGGGAGAGGCCCGCATGGTCGACGTGGCCGACAAGCAGGTCACGCACCGTCGTGCGGTGGCCGGCGCCGTCGTGCGCATGAAGCCGTCGACGCTGGCGATGATCGTCGAGGGTCGCGCGCCGAAGGGCGACGTCTTCGCGGTCGCGCGCGTCGCGGGGATCATGGCCGCCAAGCGCACGAGCGACCTCGTGCCGCTGTGCCACCCGCTCTCGCTCACGCACGCGACGGTGGAGCTGGAGCCGCTCGACGGCGCGGTGCGCGTCACCGCGACCGTAGAGACGGACGGCAAGACCGGTGTCGAGATGGAGGCCTTGACCGCGGCGGCCGTTGCCGCGCTGACCCTGTACGATATGTGCAAGGCCGTCGACCGGGGGATGACCGTCGACGGGCTGGGACTGCTCGAGAAAGAGGGCGGAAAGTCAGGCATGTGGACCCGCGAGAAGGAGCAGTCATGAGTGAACATCCCAAGGCCACCGTCATCTCGGTGAACCTCAGCCCGCGCAAGACCATGCGCAAGACCCCCGGCGAGCGCGCCACGCTGGTGCTGGACCGCGGGTTCGAGGGCGACGCGCACATGGGCGACTGGCATCGCCAGGTCTCGCTGCTCGCCGGCGAGTCGATCGACAAGATGACGGCGAAGGGCCTCGATGTCGGGCCGGGCGACTTCGCGGAGAACATCACGACGCGCGGCATCGATCTGCTGGCGCTTCCTGTCGGCAGCGTCGTGCGCATCGGCGCCGACACCGTGCTCGAGATCAGCCAGATCGGCAAGGTCTGCCATACCAAGTGCGCCATCTACTACCAGGCCGGCGACTGCGTCATGCCGCGCGAGGGCCTGTTCGCCGTCGTGCGTCAGGCCGGCGAGGTCGCCGTCGGCGACGAGGTGACCGTCGTCTCGCTCGGCAACGGCACCTGTGACCGCACGCCTGCCGAGGCGATCGCCGAGTTCGAGGCCGAGAAGGCCGCCGAGAAGGCCGCCGNNTGTGCGCGGACGACCGCGCCGCGCTGTCCGCCGCGATCATCGAGCTGGCGGACATCGAGCACGCGGACGTGGTGTTCACGACGGGTGGCACGGGATTCTCACCGCGTGACATCGCCCCTGAAGCGACCATCGACGTCTGCGATCGGCTGGCTCCCGGCATCGGCGAGCACATCCGCGCCGAGAGCGCCAAGGTCACGTCACGGGCGATGCTGTCCCGCGGCGTCGCCGGGCTGCGCGGCCGCACGCTCGTGATCAACGTTCCCGGCAGTGTGAAGGCCGCCCGCGAGTCGTTCGGCTTCGTGGCCGACCAGCTGGAGCATGCCGTCGAGATGATGGCGGGCGGCGGGCATGACTGACGCTCCGGGCGCCGGCGCTGCGAACTCGGCGCGCTCCTGCATCTACCTCGATCACAGCGCGACGTCGTGGCCGAAGCCGCCCGAGGTCGTCGACGCGGTGGTCAACGCCATGACCGCCTGTGGAGCCAACCCCGGGCGGGGTGCGTACTCCATGGCGCTCGCCGCCGCGCGCCTGGTCTTCGAATCGCGCCGCGCGTGCGCCGACCTTCTGGGGGTGCCCGACGCCCGCGACCTCGCGTTCGTGTCGGGATGTACCGAGGCTTGCAACCTCATGCTCAAGGGGCTGCTCGTCCCCGGCGACCGGGTCGTGGTCTCCTCGATGGAGCACAACGCGGTCTCTCGGCCGCTGCATGTCCTGTCCCTGGGCGGAGTGCGTGTCGATATCGTCCAAGCCGACGCGACAGGCACGGTCCACGCAGGGGACGTCGAGCGCGCGGTCCGCGCGCATGCGACGCGCGCGGTCATCTGCCAGCACGCCAGCAACGTGACCGGCGCCATCCAGCCGATCGGCGATATCGCCGACATCGCCCATGAGAACGGCGCTCTGATGCTCGTCGACGGCGCCCAAGCCGCAGGCCACATGAACGTCGACCTGGCCGCGCTCGATGTCGACGCCTACGCGGTGTCGGGTCACAAGGGTCTGCTTGGCCCGCAGGGCGTAGGCCTCCTCTACCTGCGCCCGGGGCTGGATGTCGCGGAGCTGCTGCAGGGCGGCACCGGGGGCGGCTCAAGCGAGGAGGAGTCGCAGCCGCAGGGACGGCCCGAACGCTACGAGGCGGGCACGCCGAACACGCCCGGCATCGCGGGCCTCGGAGCCGGCGCGCGCCTGTGGCTCGCGCACGGCGAGGAGTGGCGCGCACAGGAGCAGCGCATCTTCCGCGGACTCAAGGAAGGCATGAGCGCGATCCCGGGCGTCACCGTGTTCGGACCCGCATCCGACGAGCCGTGCGTTCCCACGCTGTCCCTGGTCTCCGATCGCATGGACTGCGACCGCATCGCCTTCCTGCTGGACCGGCGCTACGGCATCGCGGTCCGCAGCGGATTGCACTGTGCGCCCTGGGCGCACCGCACCATCGGGACCCTGGAGACCGGGGCCGTCCGCTTCGGCGTCGGCTACGGCAGTACCTCCGACGACGTCGCGGCGGCCATCGCGGCGCTCACCGAACTGCTCGCGTGACTCCCGCGACGAGTCGCTTCGTCGCGTACGGGTTCGCCTCGGTACACGACGCGCTCGCGGCGGAGTCGGCGCTCGCGTCGGCCGGCGTCGCCGTCATCGTGATCCCATCGCCGCGGGTGCTCGGGGAGCTGTGCGGCATCGCGCTGCGGGTGGATCCGGCGTCTGCGCGAGCCGCCGAGAGTGCGCTCGAGGTCGCCGGTCTTCCTCCTCGCGCCAGCGCGGAGATCGACGACCTCTGACTGCGGAGGCAACCGCTTCGACGCCCTGACACCCGCGAGTGCGGATCCTCCAGCCCTCGCGTGCGCGCGCGCAGCATGCCATGGGCGGGAGACCGCCCTTCCGACCGTTTGTCGATTGGAATGGCCGGAAGCGGGCTATGTTCGCGCGCCGTCTGGCATCTCGCCGTGGCGAGTGATTACATTGTGAACGAAGTCGCAAGCGGGACGATCCCACGATCTTTGGGCGGCCCGGTCGCGAATTCGAGGGACCGTTCAAAACGGGGGATCGCCTCCGAGTCCTGCCCGCCTAAAGCCGGCACAGGCCATGGCCGCAGGACCGATAGGGTGTCCACGGGAAACCGGGTCGCCTTCCACCTCGAAAAGGGGGCGCGGTAGAAGGTCCACAAGGGACCTTCATGTCGCGCGCCGCTCTGACCAAGGTCAGCCGGCGGGGAAGGGGGAGACCGGCCCGTGCCGGCTACCCGCTAGCTTGGGGTACATGGGCGAAGCACAACTCACGCGTCACAGACGAGAAGACACGATTCCGTCAGTGATCGGAGGGATTGCATCGCAATGTCCCAGCATCCAGCACTACTCCTAGAGATCGGCGATGACACCGGCGTCGATACCGCGGCTGGAAGGATCAGTCGCCGCGACTTCGTCAAGATCACCAGCATCACGGGCGCCGGCATGTTCGCCGTCACCATGTTCGGCCGCGTACCGTTCGCCGCCGCGCTCAAGACGCCCATCATGTCGGACGCCAAGGGTGTACTCCTGCACGACATCTCGCGCTGCGTCGCATGCCGGCGCTGCGAGCTCGCGTGCAGCGAGTTCAACGACGGCGCTGCCAGCTCGTACCTCGCCCGAGTGAAGGTCGGCAGGAACTTCGGCGCCATGAAGGGCTCTCCCGCCGGAAAGGCCGAGGGCAGGGCCGGCGACTTCCGCATGCAGGCCGACACCTGCAAGCAGTGCCCGCACCCCGTTCCCTGTGCCGAGGCGTGCCCGAAGGGCGCCATCAGGGCCGACAGCAAGACCGGCGCCCGCAAGGTCGACGAGAAGCTGTGCATCGGCTGCGGTGTCTGCACGAAGGCCTGCCCGTGGGCGGTCATCACCGTCAACCCGGCGACCCAGAAGGCCAGCAAGTGCTACCTGTGTGACGGAAGCCCCGAGTGTGCTCGCGCATGCCCGACCGGAGCGATGAAGTACATCGCGTGGACCGACCTGCGCCTGTCTACGCCGCCGGTTCAGCCCGGCATCATGGCGGACCCGTCCACGAGCTCGTACTGCGCCCCGTGTCACTCGTGATGCTCACACATCCGAGCGCGAACACTGATCCATTCGGGAGGAGATAAAGCATGCCAACCTATGGAGGTTGGACCGGCAAGACGTTGCGAGTGAACCTTACGACGCGCACGTCCTCGGTCGAAGACACCCTCGATAAATACAAGGAGTTCTGGGGCGGCACGGGCATGGCCTACAAGGTCCTGTGGGACGAGACCAAGCACGTGACCGACCCGTTCAGCCCCGACAACCCGCTCATCTTCGGGTGGGGTCCGCTCACCGGCACCGGCGCGCCCTGCGGCGGCCGCACCTGCATCTCGGCGCTCGGACCGCAGCACCCCCACGGCGCTGTGACGACAGGCCACATGGGCGGCCACTTCAGCGCTGAGGCCAAGTACGCCGGTTGGGACGGGATCATCGTCACCGGCAAGGCGTCGGGACCTGTCTACATCGCCATCACGGACCATCAGGTCGAGATCGTCGACTGCCCCGACCTGTGGGGCAACGGCATCTATCGCGCCACCGCCGAGATCGTCGCGGCGATGGGCGGCAGCTGCCAGGTCGCAGCCATCGGTCAGGCCGGCGAGAACCTCGTCGCCCAGTCCGTCATCATGACCGGCTACTCGCACTCCGCGGGCGGCCAGGGCGCCGTCATGGGCTCGAAGAATCTCAAGGCCATCGGCGTCGTCGGCACCGGCTCCGTGAAGATCGCCGCGAGCAAGAAGGACTGGCGGACGCTGATCGACAACGCCATGCAGCTCGTCGGCTCGAACAACCAGGCCGTCGTGCCTAACAGCCCGCAGCCGTGGGCCGAGTACGTCAGCAGCGCCCGTTGGTACGCCAAGAAGGGCCAGTACTGGGGCGCCGCGAACCCGCCGGTCGAGACCGGCACGTGCGATCCGCACGACCGCCAGAGCGTCGGCTACCGGTGCTTCAAGTCCGACCCGGGAACCTTCGCCGAGCAGTTCACGGTCCGCATGGACGGCTGCCACGCGTGTCCAGTGCGCTGCCACCAGGCCCTGAACGTCCCGACGGCCGCCAAGTACGGTGTCGATCCGACCGCTGCGAACACCTGCACCGGCTGGTGGGGCCGCGGCCTGATGGACGCCGCAAAGGTCAAGGGCACGCTGACCGGCCAGGAGGCCAACCTCAAGGCTCTCGAAGCGTACGTCGTCGGCAAGCACATGACGGACGACCTCGGCCTGCACAACAACTACGGCACGACCGATCGCGGCTGGGCGTTCATCTACGGCGGCGCCAACAAGGGCGTCACCTGGATCCAGCCGAACGTGCCCCCTGCGGAGTGGACCTCGCTCAACGCAGGACTGTTCGCCCTGTATGAGGCCGGTGACCTGAACTTCATGAAGGAGTTCGGTCGGCTCATGGCCTACCAGGTCGGGGAGTTCGGCAAGTTCATGGCCGGCGCCGTCGAGGCCAGCCTCGCCAGGTGGGAGGTCAAGACCCCCGGCATCACCGCCGCGTATCACGCCGACAACAGCGTCCTGTGGTGGGCCAACGGCTTCCCGAAGCACCACTCGGGAGAGAACGGCGGCTTCGTGGGTGCGCTCATCAACACGGGCTACAACCGCGACGCGCAGAACCACTGCTGGTCCAACTACCTGTCCAACGGCCTGCCGACCTCGGTGCAGCGGACCATTGCCGATTCCGAGTTCGCCAAGAACGGCTACATGGCGGGCATGGGCGCAGCGATCGACCCAAACAACACCGTCACCGCGGTGAACCGGCAGAAGGCCGTGGCGGCCAAGTGGGCCATCGCCCGCAAGGAGCTCATGGACAGCACGGGTCTGTGCAGCTGGATGTGGCCGTGGATCGCCTCTCCCCTCAAGGAGCGGGGCTATGTCGGCGACATTGCGCTGGAGTCGAAGCTGTTCTCGCTTGCGACCGGTGTGACGATGAACACCAAGCAGTTCGACGACGAAGGCGTCAAGTTCTACACGCTGCAGCGCGCGCTGACGATCCGCGAGTTCGGATCGATGGACCTGCGCCACCTGCACGACCAGCTGCCGCCGTGGGCGATCCTCGAGAACCACGTCGGCAAGGTGGCCTATGACGGCTCGAACTACTACATCCCCGCGGCCGACTGGGACACCGCGCTCGACCTCTACTACACGGAGCTCGGCTACGACCTGGCAACGGGCGCACCGACTCGTGCGACGCTTGAAGCCATGGGCATGAAGGATGTCGCTGACGAGCTTGCCGGCCTCCACCTGCTGCCCGGTACCGTCTAGCCGAGAGAGCACGAGCAGACCTGCCCGGATGACGCGCAAGCGATCCGGGACCTGACCGGATACGAGATCGACGGAATGAGTGAGCAGTGGAGAATACCCAGGACATAAGGGACGTCGCCGAGGAACCCGTGGCAGGCGCCACTCCCCAGACGCTCGAGCCGAACGACGAGGCAGCCG
>PKWR01000130.1:28850-34179 GCA_003133285.1 Coriobacteriia bacterium | reverse complement strand
GTCCACTCCCAGGTATGCCTCAGGCATGGATGACCCCGGCCTCTCTGATCCGCAGCATGTCTGCGAACGCCTCGACGCGCGTGCGCAGGCCGGCCTCGGCCGACTGCGCATCGCAACTGACGAACAGGATCGGGAAGGTGTTCTCGCGCGAGATCCGCTGCAGCGCGGGCATCGCGTTCACCTCCGGCATGCAGCCGAACGGCTTGAGGTGCACGACGCCGTCGTAGCCGTCACGCACCGCGGCGAGCGTCCGTACGATGCTCTCGGTGCCCTCGGCCCCGATGAAGTGGGTGACGTAGGGGGCCGAGCCTCGGGTCAGCTCCGCCACGTGGCGACGGTACCCGACGGAGTGGCTGATCAGGGACGTGACGTCGAGCGGGCGGTGCACCTCGACCCCGTTGCGAGCCAGCTCCTCCTCGATGCGGCAGTTCGAGTAGGGCTCCATGACGACGTAGAGCTCCCCGACGACGAGCACCCTGAGCGGGCGCTCGGGACGGGAGAGCGGGACGTGGTCCAAAGCGTCCAGGGTCGCGCGCTGGAGCTCCAGGACCTGGCGTGTCGTCACGGTGGCTTCCAGCTCGCGCAGGAACTCCGCTTCCACGCGGCGGATCGATCCCGGCTCCACCTCGAACGCGCGGTCGAGACGCACGCGCTGCTGGACCGCGTCGATGGCCTGCGCCATCCGGAACCCGTGACGGAACGCCCGCGCGACGCGCGGGAGCGCGACGTCGGGCGCGACCTTGCGCTGGAAGTCCATCATCACGTGCAGGATGTTGCCGCCGCCCCCCAGGCTCACGAACTGGAACTCGTGGCCCAGGTCGCGCAGGATCGCCTCCTGCACCTCCGCGTAGTAGCTGAAGCGGCAGCCGCCGCACAGCTGGCAGGCGACGTTCGCTCCGTTCTCGAGCCCTTCGATGAGGCTGCCGAGCGTGTACTTGAAGGGGACGCAGACGAACTCGGGACTGTAGCGGGCCCCCAGCTCGATCGTGCGGCGCGTGATCCTCGGCGGCACGACGACCTCGGCGCCACTGATCTCCGCAATCCGTTTGACGGCGATCCAGTAGTCCCCCATGTGCGGGAAAGTGAGGCGGCGCGGATCGCTCATGCGCGCACCTCCCTCAGCTTCACGATGTCGCAGAAGCTCTCTACGCGCGTCTGGAGGCCGCCGGTGGCCGTGAGCTCATCGAGCACGATCACGGACATGGGGATGTCGCGCATCTTGCGCTGCATGAGCTCCGAGACGAGCGAGTCAGGGCCGCAGGGGAAGCTCAGAAGCAGCATGACGCCGTCGATCCGGTCGCGCATCGCCATCACCGCGCCGAGCTGCTCGCGGTTGTACGCCCACTTCAGCGCGGGCGAGAACTCGAGCGCCCTGCGGCGCAACTCCGGGGCGCCCGGCACGCGGTCCGAGCGTACGACAGCGACACCCTGCTCCCGCAGCAGCCTGACGATCGGTGCACCCATCATCTCGTCGTCCAGGATATAGGTGTGCGCCGCGACGATCACGGTCCGCTCGCAGGCGGTCTCCGCAAGCTCGCGCCGTTGTCGGGCGACGAGCTCGTCGCGTGCCCGCTCGGCGTCCCGCCGCGCCTTGGAGAGCGCCGCATGGGCCCGGAGACGCGTCGCGCCCAGTTCGCGGCCGAGCCCGACGAGCGCGCTGCGCTCGCTGCTCCCGCCGTAGAGCCGGTCGACGTTGTAGGTGAGCAGCGGCAGGTCGGGGAAGGTATTGCTCGTGATGTCGTGTGCCGCCCAGAATTTCACGCACATCTCGCCGTGCTCGGAGGGGAGATTCGCGTACCGGGGGACGAGGACGGAATCGACGCGCCCGCGGAGCGCGTCCACGTGGCCGAGGTGGATCTTCATGGGCAGGCAGGTCTCGTCGACGGCCAGCGCGCACCCGCGCTCCATGATCCGCCGGTCGGTCGGCGGGCTCATGACCGGGACGATGCCGAGCGACTCCAGGAACGAGCACACCAAGACGGCCTCGGTATGGAAGAAGAGCGAGCGAGGCACTCCCACGGTGTGCGGCATCACGAGTCCCTCTCCGTCATCGGTACGTCGTGTAGTGGGGAGTCTACCAAGAATGCGTCCCTGTGGCGCGCGGCCGGCAGGCACCGGGGGCGGGCCGTTCGTCCGGGCCCGATTGACAGCATAACAACACATTGTTACGCTACTCATGACACAAGGAGGTGCCCCCGATGGAACCCGAACTCATCTCCAAGAAGGACCTGCTGCTGACGTGCGGCATCAGCTACGGCCAGCTCTACCGGTGGAAGCGCAAGGGACTCATCCCCGAGGACTGGTTCGTGCGGAAGTCCGCGTTCACGGGCCAGGAGACGTTCTTCCCCCGCGAGAAGATGCTCGCGAGGGTCGAGCGCATCCTCTCCATGAAGGACGAGGACGCCTCGCTCGACGAGATCGCCGAGGCGGTCTCTTCGGCGCCGCTGCCCGACACGTTCTCCCGCGAGGAGCTGGTGCAGGGGCAGGTGGTGTCGTCGTCCGCGCTCGACCTGTTCGGCGAGCGCCATCCCGGCACCGACGAGCTCCGCTTCGCCGAGCTGCTCGCGGTCGCCGTGGCCGACACGCTGCTCGGCAGCGGCGACGCCGGTCGTGACGAGGCGCTCGCGGCGATCGCGACGATCGAAGAGGGCTGGACGACGTGCGAGGCCGTGAGCTGCGACCTCGTGCTGCTGAGGAAGATGGGCGTCTCGATCGTGCTGATCGTCTCGAGCGGATCGGAGCTGATGGCGGACACGGGCGCGCGCGTCGTCGCCCGCATCGGTCTGCCCGAGCGTATCGAAGGACTCAAGGCGCGACTCAGGTCGATAGAGAGGGGCGAGAGGCAATGAGCGACACGAACAGGCCCGACACGAAGATCGCCGGCGCGGGTACGGTGACCGGAGGCATGTACGGCGAGGTGGTGATCGCGGGGGCGGGGACCGTGAGCGGCGACGTGGACTGCCTCGCGTTCAAGGTCGGCGGGGTCGCCGACGTCCAAGGCGCGCTCACGGCGCAGGCCATCACGGTCGGCGGGAGTGCGAGCTTCATGGGCGACGTGAAGGGCACCGACGTGGTCTTCAGCGGCAACGCGGACGTCCACGGCGCG
The DNA here is from genome assembly GCA_003133285.1 of Coriobacteriia bacterium. Classification (GTDB taxonomy): domain Bacteria; phylum Actinomycetota; class Coriobacteriia; order Anaerosomatales; family PALSA-660; genus PALSA-660. The sequence continues at coordinate 31,073 of PKWR01000130.1, read as the reverse complement.
CTGAGCGCGGAGACGCTGAGGATCTCGGGCGTCGCCCGCATCGACGGCGCGGTCAGCGCGCCGCGGATCGAGATCCGCGGGACGACCAAGATCGGCGGCGACTGCGAGGCCGAGACGTTCGATGCGCAGGGGGTGTTCTCCATCGGTGGACTGCTCAACGCGGGCACGGTGTCCATCCGGCTCTACGGAGGGTGCGACGCGCACGACATCGGCGGCGAGACGATCGACGTCCGGCTGGCCAGCGCATGGGCGTTCCTGCCGTTCCTCGGGGACCGCAACCTGACGGCGGACTCGATCGAGGGCGACACCATCTACCTCGAGAGCACACGCGCCAAGGTCGTGCGCGGCGCCAACGTCACGATCGGCGCGGGCTGCACCATCGACCTGGTCGAGTACACCGGCACGCTGACCGGCAACGCGGGCGTGGTCGCCTCGCGGAAGGTGTCTGCCGGCGCATAGGCACGACAAGGAAGGAGGCCCCCTGCGACGCAACAGTCGCAGGGGGCCTCCTCTCGGTCCGGGGTGCTCCTAGCGCAGCCGCGCCGCGTACCCGCGCAGAAGGGCCCGGTAGACCGCGGCCACGACTCCGAGGAGGTTGCGGCGAAGCCTCGTACGCCGTGGCCGCGAGGCCTCGTGCGCGATGGCGCCCGTGTACTCGCGGTGGAGGGCCCTGGCGTCGTCGGTCCGCTTCAGCGCTACCAGGGCCTTCATCTTGTAGTACACGAGCGCTTCGAGGTTGGCCCGTGCCGGGACGTCGACCACGGCGAGCGCCTCGTACTTCCGGTAGTGGTTCATCAGGAAGAGGATGCCGTAGGCGCGGAGGCTCTGGTCCAGCCGCGACAGCAGCACCCTGATGTTCTTGTCCTTCTTGAGCACGCGCACCGGATCCTGCAGCGAGATGCTGAACGACTCGATGGTGTGCCGGACCCCCCGGAGGCGATGGCCCGTCCGCATCAGCGCCATGCCCCGGTTGAACTCGAGGCTCGACGGTGCGACGACGGGGCCCGCGTACCCGATCAGCTCGTCGTACCGTTCCGTCTCGAGGAGCCATCCGAAGTAGTAGTCCTGCACGAAGACGTCGCTGGCGACATCTTCGGGGTGCGATTCGAAGTAGGCGACCTTGGCGCGGACCCCCTCTTCGCGGGCCTGCTGCACCACGCGCTCGACGTCGGCCTCGCTCGATCCCGGGCCCAGCCGAACGTCCCAGAACTCGAGCATCCGGCTCATATCCAGGGCGTATCCCATGCAGCGGTGGTCGAACGCGACCGTCTGCGCGACCGCGTTCAGCTTCCTGAACAGCAGGCGGTTCAGCCCGTTCTCGTCGGACGCGACGGGACGCGTCTCCAGGTCCGCGATGCGGTCCATGAACTCCGGGTACGTGAGCTGGAAGGTGCCGGTGAAGGCGCGTCCCCGCTGCAGCACCTCGTCGTCGAGCTTCTCGAGCAGGTCGACGACCTTCGGCGCGCACGGGGTGGAGACGTCGAAGAACTCCTGTCGCGTGTAGGCCAGCGACACGTACGCGAACGGGCAGGGGCCGGTCTGGAGGTCCCTCCAGTCGACCACGCACCCGCTGTCCGCGAGATGCTCGTAGGCGGCGGCGATGCGCTGCTTCCTCACGTCGAAGACGTCGACGGAGTCGAGCCCTCCGATGAGGAGCATGGGTAGGTCCAGCACGGCGGCGTCGAGGTGCGCGGTGCTCCACATCGTGATCATCGCGTCGTAGTCGAGGATCAGCTCCTCGAGGACGGTGGACTTGCGGATGAGCGTCAGGTTCTCCGGCGCGTCCCCCAGATAGCTGTAGAGGTGGTCCGACACACTGTGCAGGTGATCGCCGGTCTCGCCGGGCAGATAGCGCGCCTTCACGTGGAAGTCCATGGTGGGGTTGTTCAACGCGATGTTGATGAGTGTCTGCGCGAGCTGCCGCTTGCCCACCTCGCCCAGCGGGTAGGCGCCCTGGTCGACCACGAGCACCTTGCGGACCTCGTCCAGCCCGATGCGTGATCGCGACTCGCGGGCGCGCACGAGGGGATCGTACTGCGGGTTGCCGACGGCGACCATGTTGTAACGCAGGCCGCTGCGAGCGAACTCGTCGGACTTCGTCTCGCCGCTGGCGATGATCAGGTCCGGTGCGGCCCACATCGTCACCGAGGAGAAGAGGTTGGCGAACGAGATGAGGAACTTCCGCCGGCCGTAGATCTCCTCGAACAGGCCCTTGACCTGGCG
>PKWR01000130.1:0-28836 GCA_003133285.1 Coriobacteriia bacterium | reverse complement strand
CCGCGAGAGGTGAGCTCGTGCACCAGCTCGACGTAGGCGTAGTTCGTGGAGTCGTAGCCCCCGACGAACAGGACGTTGAGGCGACGGCTGCCGTCACGCGGCGATAGAGGTCTGTGGGGCATCGTGTGGGTTCGTTCCTTCCGTGGCGTGACCGCGGTCCGGAGCGGGTCGCGACGGCGCGTGACCGCCATGGAGTGTCTCGTGATGCGGATGCGGCCTGCCGCGATGGCGGCTCCAAGGCCCTCTCCGTGGGGCGGATGCGGACCGGTGCGGGAGATCGGACGGCCTGGTTCGGGTGCTGTCGAGTCTATCAGTTCCCTCCAAGGGTCAGGACGCGCGGCCCCGCGACTCCACGGGGGCTGCACCGTTTCCACACATCCGGCGCGATCGACGGCTGCTCGCGTCCTGCCGCATCGGATGAAGTGCCGGGTGCATATGGTGAGTGTTCCCACGCCGGCGCGCGGACGAACGGGTGCATGACACGTCGCCACGATGCACCGTTGCGTGCGCCAAGCGCGAAGAGGGCTGTGATATCCTCGGGGTCAGTACACCCGCCCTTGAGTCGGAGGACACCCCACATGACATACGAGCCGTCTCATGTGATCGCGGAGATCGGATGCAATCACAAGGGCGAGATGGACATCGCCTACGAGCTCATCAAGACCGCCGCGATCTACTGCAAGGTCGACGCGGTCAAGTTCCAGAAGCGCAACAACAAGGAGTTGCTGACCCCCGAGCAGTACTCCGCTCCGCACCCCAATCCCGCCAACTCGTATGGCGCCACCTACGGCGAGCACCGCGAGTTCCTCGAGTTCAACGTGGACCAGCACCGCCAGCTCAAGGCCTGGTGCGAGGAGTTCGGCCTCACCTACAGCACGTCGGTGTGGGACCTGACCTCGGCCAAGGAGATCGCCTCGCTGGAGCCCGTCACCATCAAGATCCCGTCGGCCTGCAACACCCACTTCGAGATGCTCACATGGCTGTGCCGCAACTATCCCGGCGAGATCCAGATCTCGGTCGGCATGACGACGCTCGCCGAGGAGAAGGCGATCGTCGACCTGTTCGTGGCCGAGGGGCGCGCGAAGGACCTGGTCATCTTCAGCTGCACGTCGGGCTACCCGGTCCCGTTCGCGGACATCTGCCTGCTCGAGATCACGCGCCTGAAGGAGACCTACGGCGACATCGTGAAGAGCATCGGCTTCTCCGGCCACCATCTCGGCATCGCGGTCGACGTCGCCGCCTATACGCTGGGTGCCCACATCGTCGAGCGTCACTACACGCTGGACCGCACCTGGAAGGGCACCGACCACGCCGCGTCGCTCGAGCCCGAGGGCATGCGGAAGCTCAAGAGGGACCTGACTGCGGTCCACGCCGCTCTGACCCACAAGCCCACCGAGATCCTGGGCATCGAGCAGGCACAGCGAGACAAGCTCAAGTACCGGAAGTCCTAGCAGATGGACACGCGCTACACCGCCTTCATCCCGGTGCGGGCGGGCAGCAAGTCCATCCCGCTCAAGAACATCAAGGAGATGGCCGGGCGCCCGCTGGTGCATTGGACCATCAAGGCCGCGGACGAGTGCCCCGCCATCGGCAGGATCGTGGTGTCGACCGACTCGCCGGTCATAGAGGCCGCTGTCGCCGCGTACGGGTCCCCGAAGGTGGAGGTCCACCATCGCTCGGCCGAGAGCGCCTCGGACACTGCCAGCACCGAGCAGGTCATGCTGGAGTACGCGCAGGCGCACGGCGACTTCGACGCCATGCTCCTGATCCAGGCCACCTCTCCACTGCTGACCGCCGACGACCTCGAGCGCGGCATCGACCTCTTCGAGACCGGCGAGTACGAATCGGTCCTTTCGGTCGTGCGCCAGAAGCGGTTCCTGTGGCGGATGGAGGGCGACGTCGCCGTTCCCGTGAACTACGACTACGCCGCGCGCCCGCGGCGTCAGGAGTTCGACGGCTTCCTCGTCGAGAACGGCGCGTTCTACCTGACGTCGAGGGATTCGCTGCTCGATTCCGGATGCCGGTTGTCCGGCCGGGTCGGACTCGTCGAGATGGACGAGGCGAGCTACTTCGAGATCGACGAGCCCTCGGACTGGTCGATCGTGGAGGGCCTCCTCGCGCGCGAAGTCGGCCCGAGTCCTGCGGCCCTCGCGTCGCCGGACCTCACCAGGATCAAGGCGCTCTTCACCGACTGTGACGGCGTCATGACCGACGGGGGCATGTACTACGCCGAGTCGGGCGATGAGCTCAAGAAGTTCCAGACGCGTGACGGCGTGGGCCTTGCGATGTTGCAGCGCGCCGGGATCGTCGTCGGCATCATCACCAGCGAGTCCGTCGAGCTCGTGAAACGCCGGGCCGCAAAGCTCAAGCTGGACGAGGTCCACGTCGGCGTGAGCGACAAGCTGCGCCTGATCGACGAGCTGTGCGTGAAGTACTCGCTCACGCGTGAGCAGGTCGCCTACATCGGCGACGACGTGATGGACCTTCCGGTCATCCAGGCGGTCGGGTTCGGCTGCAGCGTGAGCGACGCGATGCCCGCGGCGAAGCTGGCCGCCTCCTACGTGACGCGTGCCGCGGGCGGCGAGGGGGCCGTCCGCGAAGTCGCCGAGCTCATCCTGGCATGTCAGGGGGGCTAATGGCCGACGTTGACGACAAGCCCGGCTCCGGCGAGCTGATCTTCCTCGAGCCCGTCTTCCTCACCAAGGTGTGGGGCGGCACCCGCCTGCGCGACCTGTACGGCTACGTGCTCCCCGTGGACGAGAAGGTCGGCGAGTGTCTGGCGATCTCGGCGCGTCCCGAGGGCGACTGCATCGTGAAGCGAGGGCGGTTCGCCGGGATGCGCCTGTCGGCCCTGTGGACCGAGCGCCGCGACCTCTTCGGAGGGCTGCAGACTGACACGTTCCCCCTCCAGGTGAAGATCCTCGACGCGCACGAGGACCTCAGCGTCCAGGTCCATCCCGACGAGGGCTACGCCGCCCGCCACAACGGCGGCGGCAAGAACGAGTGCTGGTACGTCCTGCGTGCCGGCGACGCCGGACGGGTCGTCATCGGACACGAGGCGGAGAGCGCCCGCGAGTTCGCCGGGCTGGCCCGCGAGGGGCGCTGGGGCGAGTTGCTGCGGTCGGTCGAGATGCGGGAGGGCGACTCCTTCTTCATCCCGGCGGGCACGGTCCACGCGATACTCGCCGGCAGCCTGATCTACGAGGTGCAGCAGTCCTCCGACACGACCTATCGGCTCTTCGACTACGACCGGCTCGATGGCGGGGCGAAGCGCCAGCTGCACGTCGAAGAGGCGCTCGACGTCGTCGTCGCGCCGAGCCGGCCCGTGGCCGTGTCGCCGGTCGTGACCGTGCTCGAGGGCGCGACTCGCACCCTTCTCACCCGCAACGACTTCTTCACCTTTAGCAGATGGGACGTCGATCGCGCCGCCACGGTCCCCGTGGACGCCCCATTCCTGCTGGTCAGCGCGATGGAGGGCTCGGGCACCGTCAACGGAGCGGAAGTGGCGGCCGGCGACCACTTCATCGTGCCGTCGGGAGTACGCGAGCTCGACGTCACCGGGCCGCTCACGCTCATGGTGACGGGCCCGTAGCGTCCCGGGCCGGAACGCCTTCCGACCTTCGCGGCTTGACCCGACCCCTGTGCGGGCATACCCTCGCACAGCACAGAACGCACCCCGCCCCGGACTCCGGCGCGGGGCTGTCGTGCTGTTCGCACCCGGCTGCACCAGCGCGCCACCGATGCGCGCACGAAGGAGACCCGCCGCATGTCTTTGCTCGCCGACCTCTCAGTCCTGCTCGAACGCGCGCCCGGCTTCGCGAAGGCGGATGCGGCGCTGCGCGAGGGCGAGGACTTCGCTTTGGCCCTTCCCTCGTCCATCAGGCCGCTCGTCGTGGCCTCACTGTTCCGTGCTGCCCCGCGTGCCGTGCTCGTGGCCGTGTCGGGCGAGGACGCCGCGGACCGCTTCGCGCGCCAGCTGACGGCGTATCTGCCGATCGAGTCGGTGCTGCCGCTGCCCGCCCCGGCCGCGCTGCCGTGGTCGCGCCAGCCCGGTGACGTGCGCGTCACGGGCCGTCGTGCCCGGGCGCTCTACGCACTGCAGGAGGGCAGGCCGGCGATCGTGGTCGCCTCCGCGCGCGGGCTGATGCGGCTGCTTCCCCCGCGCGGCGCATCCGAGGCGTTCGCGCCGTTCGTCCTGGAGATCGGCGCTACCCTCGACTTGGAGGACGCGACCGATCTGCTCGCCCGCATGGGATACGAGCGGGTCGAGGTCGCGGAGGACCCGGGCCAGTTCGCCGTCCGCGGTGGCACGCTCGACGTCTACCCTTCCGACGGCCACTTCCCGGTCCGTGCAGAGCTCCTCGGCGACGAGATCGAGTCGCTGAGGCGCTACGTGCCCTCCACCGGCCAGAGCGTCGGTGACATCGCGCTCGTGGAGGCCTACCCGTGCCGCGAGATCCGGCTGTCGAACCGCACCGCCAAGGATGTCTCGCAGTCGCACCGGTCCGGGTTCAAGGACCTCCAGCGCCGCTCGTTGGCCGAGCCCCTGCTCGCGCACGAGCTCGAGCTGCTCGAGCAGGGCGTCTACTTCGACGGCGTCGAGGTCTACCTGCCGTACGTGTACCGCGAGTTGGCGTCGGTCACCGACTACCTTGCGAAGACCGCGCTCGTGGCCGTCGCCGAGCCCCGCGCCGTGTTCGATGACACGACCCGCGCCTGGGCCGAGTTCCAGGAGTCGGCCGCGGCGGCGGAGGAGGATGTCGCGCGCCACTTCGTCTCGCCCGCGAAGCTCGACCTGGGCGGGCGCCAGCGCCTGACCATGCTCTCGGTCCTTCGCGCGGGCGTCACGGCCGACGCCGAACTCCTCGCGCGCCGTCCCGACGTCGCCGGTGGCGAGAGCAAGACCGTCGCGGGCCTCAAGGGCCTCGTCGACTCCGGTCACACCGTGCTGATGCTGGCCCGCGACCGCCGGCAGCGCGAGTCGCTCGCGACATCGCTGGCACACGGCGGCCTCCCCGTGGCCACCTACGCAGGGGTCGGCCACGCGGTCCCGGGGAGCGAGCGCGACGTACCGGGCGGGCTGACGGCGAAGGTCGTCAACATCGGGGTCGCGGACGTTCCCGCGGGCTTCGTCATCCCCGACGCCAGGATGGCCATCGTGAGCGTCGACGACGCCTATCCGCACGCGTCACGTCGCTCACAGGGCAGCGTCGATCTCGCGTCGCTCACCTTCGACTTCAAGCCCGGAGACTACGTCGTCCACTCCACGCACGGCATCGCGCTGTTCCGCGAGATGACCCGACGCGAGGTGCTCGGGGCCGAGCGCGACTACCTGCTCCTCGAGTACGCGAAGGGCGACCGGCTCTTCGTGCCCGTCGACCAGCTGGCGCGCGTCACCAAGTACGTCGGCCCGGACCAGACCGCGCCGCGCGTCACCCGGCTGAACACCGCCGACTGGTCCCGTGCGACCGGCAAGGCCCGCGCCGCCGCCAAGAAGCTCGCCTTCGACCTCGTCGACCTCTATGCGCGCCGCGCGGCGGCCACCGGCTTCGCGTTCGGTCCCGACTCGCCGTGGCAGATCGAGATGGAGGCCGCGTTCCCGTACGTCGAGACGCCCGACCAGCTCGCCGCGATCGCGGACGTGAAGGCCGACATGGAGTCGGACAAGCCGATGGACCGCCTCGTATGCGGCGACGTCGGCTACGGCAAGACCGAGGTGGCCATCCGCGCGACCTTCAAGGCCACGCAGGACGGCAAGCAGGTCATGGTCCTGTGCCCGACGACCATCCTCACCCAGCAGCACTTCACGACCTTCACCGACCGGTTCGGCGCGTTCCCGGTGCACGTCGAGGTGCTCTCGCGCTTCCGCAGCAAGGCCCAGCAGGAGGCCGCGCTCAAGGGATTCAACGAGGGCAGCGTGGACATCCTCATCGGGACCCACCGGCTGCTGTCGCGCGATGTCGTGCCGAAGAACCTCGGGCTCGTGATAGTCGACGAGGAGCAGCGCTTCGGTGTCGAGCACAAGGAGCACCTGAAGAACCTTCGCGAGCAGGTGGACGTCCTCACGTTGTCCGCGACGCCGATCCCGCGGACGCTGCAGATGGCGCTCGGAGGTGTGCGCGACATGTCGGTCATCGACACGCCGCCCGCCAACCGGTTCCCGGTGCAGGTGCACGTCGGCGAGTTCGAGGCCGACGCGGTGCAGGGCGCCATCCGGCGCGAGCTTCAGCGCGGCGGTCAGGTCTACTACATCTTCAACCGCGTCATGACGATCGACCAGGCGTCGGAGCGGGTGCGCGAGATGGTGCCGGAGGCGATCATCGGCGTCGCCCACGGGCAGATGACCGAGCACCAGCTCGAGCGTGCGATGGAGGGCTTCGCCGCAGGCCGCATCGATGTGCTCGTGGCCACGACCATCATCGAGTCGGGCATCGACAACCCGCACACCAACACGCTCATCATCGAGGACTCCGAGCGCCTCGGCCTGGCTCAGCTCTATCAGCTCAAGGGCCGGGTCGGCCGCAGCCACGTCAAGGCGTACGCGTACTTCCTCTTCTCCCGCGGCAAGCAGCTGACCGAGCAGGCCGCCGAGCGGCTGACCGCCATCGCGGAGCTCACGGAGCTCGGCAGCGGTATCAAGGTCGCCATGCGTGACCTCGAGATCCGCGGTGCGGGCTCGCTCCTGGGCGCCGAGCAGCACGGCAACATGTCGGCGGTCGGCTTCGACCTGTACGCGCAGATGCTGCGCGAGGCCGTGGCGGAGACGCGAGGAGAGTCCGACGTCGCGCTTCCCGACGTCCGCATCGACGTCCCGGTCAAGGCGTTCCTCCCCGAGGAGTACGTCCAGGCCGCCGACGAGCGGGTGCGCTTCTACCGGCGGTTCGCTGCCGCGAGCTCGCCCGACTCCGTCGAGACGGTCGTCGCCGATCTCACGTCGCGCTACGGCGCCATGCCCGAGGTCGCATCCGATCTCGCGGGCGTCGCCCGCGCCCGCGCTCTGGCAGGGATGCTCGGCGTGACGAACGTCGCGGTCGTTCGCAACCGCGTCGTCGTGCAGCCGGTGACGCTCGACGGCGAGCAGCGCGGCGCGTTCGCTGCACGCGGCGCGATCTACCTCGAGCGGGAGCGGAAGTTGCAGGTACCGCTCGCATATGGAGAACCCGTGATGAACGGGGTGCTCCAGACTTTGACTGCTATAATCGCAGCCACTGTGAATCCCTGACCGCCTCTCGTTCGCAAGGAGCGTCCATGAGCCGCCATTCCCGTCCGACCGCCATCGTCGTAGCGGCCGTCCTCTTGCTTGTCGCATTCGCTGCAGCAGGGTGCTCGAAATCGGGTCCGGCATCCGCCGACGTGATCGCCCGGGTGAACGGCGTCGACATCTTGAAGGCCACGATCGACAAGCAGATCGCGCAGATGAAGGTGCAGTCGCCGAAGACCTTCGAGTCGACCCAGGGTGTGCAGATCGAGCAGCAGTACCGCGCTCAGCTCCTCGACAACCTCATCCGTCAGGAGCTCGTGAACGAGGCCGCCAAGAGCCTCGGCGTCACCGTCACCACCAAGCAGGTCGACGACTACGTCACCGGGCTCGAGCAGCAGTACGGCAGCAAGGCTGCCCTCGAGACCGCGATGAAGACGGCCGGGATCGACGCGACCGCGCTGCGCGAGCAGATCACGAACAGTCTGCTGACCGACGCGGTCAGCTCCAAGGTCGCCACCGGCGGCGCAGCCCCGACCGCCACGCAGATCAAGGCCTACTACAACGCCAACAAGTCGCAGTTCGGCACGCCGGCCCAGGTCCACGCCGAGCACATCCTGCTCGCCACCAAGGACAAGGCGCTTGCGCAGACCGTCCTCGCCAAGGTCAAGGCTGGCGGCAACTTCGCGACCCTGGCCAAGCAGTACTCCACCGACCCGGGCACCAAGGACAACGGTGGCGACCTGGGATGGGCGGCCCCCTCGGCCTACGTGACCGAGTTCGCCGACGCCGTCGACTCGATGAAGGTCGGCGACGTGAAGCTCGTCCAGTCGCAGTTCGGCTGGCACATCGTCAAGCTCCTGGGCCGTCGCGCCGCCACGCAGCAGACGCTGCAGCAGGCCACCGCGGCCGTCACCCAGACGCTCCAGCAGAACGCTCGCTCGGACGCGTTCGCGCAGTACCTGGCCGGTCTTCGCAAGAAGGCCACGATCGAGATCTTCGACAAGAAGCTCGAATCGCTGATCAACGCCGTGAGCGCGAGCTCGGGCACCAAGACCCCGTAGTCCACATTCATAGCTGACGACCGCAGGGGGCGCTGTGGCACCGGACCGGCACGAGCGGAGTTTCGACGAGCTCGTGCGCATCATGGCCGTGCTGCGCGCCCCCGACGGCTGTCCTTGGGACCGCGAGCAGACGCACATGTCGCTGCGGAAACATCTGGTCGAGGAGGCCTACGAGGCGGTCGCCGCCATCGAGGCGGGCGACGACGCCGAGATGGCGGACGAGCTGGGGGACATCCTGCTGCAGGTCGTGTTCCACGCGCAGATCGCGTCCGAGGACGGCCGGTTCGACATCGATGACGTCGCCGACGCCATCGTCACCAAGCTCCGCCGTCGTCATCCCCACATCTTCGCCGACGCCGTGGCCGACACGGCGGCCGAGGTCGTCGAGCGCTGGGACCGCATCAAGCGCACCGAGAAGGCGGGCAAGGGCGCGCTGGCGGGCATCGCTCAGACGCTGCCGGCACTGACGCTCGCCGAGAAGATCTCGCGCCGGGCGGTGGGTGTCGGCTTCGAGTGGGAGACCGTCGAGGACGTCTGGGACAAGGTCCACGAGGAGATCGAGGAGCTGAAGGAGACGTCCTCCGGCAGCCCTGAGGCCGAGGACGAGCTCGGCGATCTGCTCTTCACGGTCGTCAACGTGGGACGCAAGATGGGTGTCGATCCCGAGCAGGCGCTCCGCGGTGCCTGCGCGAAGTTCACCAGAAGGTTCACCGACATGGAGCAGGTCGCTGCCGAGATGGGCAGCGACCTCGCCGAGATGGGTACCGACGACATGGAGGCGCTGTGGCGCCGGGCGAAAGAGGGGGACCACGCATGAGCTACATCACCGACATCTGGGCCCGTGAGATCCTGGATTCCCGTGGCAACCCGACCGTCGAGGTCGACGTCATGCTGGACGACGGGTCCTTCGGACGCGCGGCCGTCCCTTCCGGCGCGTCGACGGGCGCCTTCGAGGCCGTCGAGCTGCGCGACGGGGACTCGGCCCGCTACCTGGGCAAGGGCGTGCTGGGCGCGGTCGCCAACGTCAACGACGTGATCGGGCCCGAGCTCGTGGGCATGGACGCCACCGACCAGCGTGCCATCGACTCCGAGATGCTCGCGATGGACGCGTCCGGCAACAAGGGCGAGCTCGGGGCGAACGCGATCCTGGGTGTCTCGCTCGCCGTGGCCAAGGCCGCGGCCGAGTCGACCGAACTCACGCTGTACTCCTACATCGGCGGCGTCAACGCGCACCAGATCCCCGTGCCGATGATGAACGTGCTCAACGGCGGCGCGCACGCGGACAACAACGTCGACCTGCAGGAGTTCATGATCATGCCGGTCGGCGCCTCGACGTTCGCTGAGGCGCTCCGCATGTGCTCCGAGATCTACCACACGCTGAAGGGCGTCCTGAAGGCCCGTGGCCTCGCGACCGGCGTGGGCGACGAGGGCGGGTTCGCGCCGAACCTGAGCAGCAACGAGGAGGCGCTCGAGCTCCTGGTCGAGGCCGTCGAGACGGCCGGCTACTCGCTGCGCGACCAGGTCGTGTTCGCGCTCGACCCGGCGTCGACCGAGTTCTACGACGCCGAGCGCGGCGTCTACGTGCTCGCCGGCGAGGGCCGCGAGCTCACGAGCGAGCAGATGGTCGACTTCTGGGCCGACCTCGTGGAGCGCTACCCGATCATCTCGCTCGAGGACGGCATGGCCGAGGAGGACTGGGACGGCTGGAAGCTGCTCACCGACCGCATCGGCGACAGCGTGCAGCTCGTCGGCGACGACCTGTTCGTCACGAACCCGGAGCGCCTCGGCCGCGGCATCGAGCTCGGCGTCGCGAACTCGATCCTCATCAAGCTGAACCAGATCGGCTCGCTCACCGAGACGCTGAACTGCATCGAGATGGCCAAGCGCGCGGGCTACACCTGCGTGATCTCGCATCGCAGCGGCGAGACCGAGGACACCACGATCGCGGACATCGCCGTCGCCGTGAACGCCGGGCAGATCAAGACCGGCGCCCCCGCGCGCAGCGACCGCGTGGCCAAGTACAACGCGCTCCTGCGCATCGAGGAGGAGCTCGGCGACTCGTCCGACTTCCCCGGCATGCGCGCGTTCTACAACATCAGCCGGTAGTCGCGTCGGGATGGGACGGCGGTCAGCAGATGGCGGGCCCGCGCAGGACGAAGATCGTCGCGACGATCGGACCGGCGTGCGACGAGCCGGGCGTGCTCGAGCGCGTCCTGGCGGCCGGTGTCGACGTCGCACGGCTCAACGCATCCCACGGCGGGATCGCGGACCTGGCGCGCCGGCTCGCCGCCATACGCGCCTGGGCCAAGGCGGCCGGGCGCGTGGTCGGCGTCCTGCTCGATCTCCCCGGACCGAAGCTGCGCGTCGGAGACATGGCCGAGGGAACCGTGCTGTCCGAGGGCTCCGAGTTCGTGTTGTCGGCCGGGTCGGGCTCGGGTGACGCCGCGCACGCGTGCGTGAGTTGGGACGGACTGGCAGCCGACGTCTCCGCCGGGGACAGGATCCTTCTCGACGACGGGTCCCTCGAGTTGCGGGTGCTCTCGGCGGAGGACGGGGACGTCGTCACGCGCGTGGTGCGCGGCGGCGCGCTCGGCTCGCACAAGGGCGTGAACGTCCCCGGGGTCAGCCTGCGCATCGACGGGGTGACGCCGCACGATCTCGAGTTGCTCGCCTGGGGGCTCGACGCAGGCGTCGACCTGGTGGCGCAGTCGTTCGTTCGGAGCGCCGGCGATGTCGAACGGCTGCGGGCGGCGATGGGGGAGCGTCTCGTCCCGATCGTCGCCAAGGTCGAGAAGTACGAGGCACTGGCCGACCTGGACGGCATCGTCGCCGCCGCCGACGCGGTGATGGTGGCGCGGGGCGACCTCGCGGTGGAGACCTCGCCCGAGAGCGTGCCGCCCGCCCAGCGCCATATCGTCGAGACCTGCAGGGCCGCGGGCCGGCCCGTCGTGGTCGCGACGCAGATGCTGGAGTCGATGACGCATGCGCCGTCGCCCACGCGCGCCGAGGCCTCGGACGTGGCGACCGCCGTCTTCGAGGGCGCGGACGCCGTGATGCTCTCCGAGGAGACGGCGATCGGTGAGTTCCCGGCCGAGGCCGTGGCCACGATGGACCGGGTGTGCCGCGCCGCGGAGGAGTCCGGACCGTCCGTTCCCATCCCGGCCGGGGAGGCCGCAGCCGGTTCTCCCGTCGCAGCGGCCGCGTTCGCGCTCGCGCGCGACACGGGCGCGCGGGTCATCGTCACCGCCACCCAAAGCGGCGCCACCGCGCGCGCGGTCGCATCGCTGCGCCCGCAGCAGCCCGTGCTGGCCGTGACGCCTCACGCCTCCGTGGCCGGTGCGCTCGCCGTCGTGTGGGGTGTCGCGTGCGCCGTGGGTCCCGCGACGCACACCATCGAGGAGACGACCCGCAGCGCGGTCGACGCCGTGCGGCGTCTGGGCTTCGCAGGAGCGGGGGAGCGCGTGGTCCTGACCGCGGGGACCACCACGGGCGTGATCGGATCCACGGACCTGGTCCGCGTGATCACCCTGTAGGGTCTGCGGTCCCGCTCGCAGAGGATGCCTGCTCGGAGGCGTCTCTGCGCCTCACGCTCCAGTACAGGTCTATGGTTTTGACACCGCGTGATACCATGATTGCGACCGGATGGCGGGTCGTCCGAAACCGCAGGCCTTCTCACAGGAACGCCCAGCATGGCACGCACCACTTCGACGCAGCGCGGGGCCTCGCGACGCACGGCATCGACCACCGCTTCGCGCGGCGGCTCACCCCGACGCGGCTCCGGCACGTCACGCACCTCCACCGCCAAGCGCGGTGCGAAGGCGCCCCCACGCAAGGCTCCCCGCCGCAAGGACCTCCGGCCGGCCGGACCCTGGGTCCCGGTCGCCGCCGTCGCACTCGTTCTGGTACTAGGCTGGGCACTCTATCCGGCGCTCAAGCTGCAGTACCAGACCGCCCGCCGCGCACAGGGCCTGGAGCAGCAGTACCAGTCGCTGCGCGCCCGCAACGCCGCCCTCAGCGCCGAGGTCGCCGCGCTCAAGACCCCGCAGGGCGTCGAGAAGGCGGCCCGCGAGAAGCTGGGCTACGCCAAGAACGGTGAGAACGTCTACGTCGTCTTGCCGGACGGTTCGGGCGGTACGACGACGACTGCGGGAGCGGCGTCCTCGATGACGGGCGCCGCCGGCCCCTCGATCGTGCAGACCGTGCTGGACGCCGTCTTCGGCGTCTCCACTCCCGTGACCACCGGTGCCAAGCCCTGACGTCCGGGCGACCGTCGCCCGGCAGCTCGGGAGGGCGCCGCGCGGCCGCTGGCGGGTCGTCTCCCTGTGCGGGCACGGGTATCCGCGTGTGATCGCAGTGGCGCCGGCGCTCGAAGACGGCGCGCGGTTCCCCACGACCTTCTGGCTGACGTGTCCGCACCTGGTCGAGGCCGTGCATGCGCTCGAGTCCGCGGGGGAGCACCACCTGTGGACCGGCCGCGCCGCGGCCGAACCGGCTCTGGCCGCACGCCTCGAAGCCGCGGACCTCTCGTACCGTGCCGCACGACGCGACGAGGGCGATGGAGTCGACCCCTGCGCGACGGTCGGTGTCGCCGGCCAGGCGGACCCGTTGGCGGTGAAGTGTCTGCATGCGCGGCTGGCAGCGGCGCTTGCCGGGATCGCGGACCCGGTCGGGGAGGGCGTGCTGGCGCGTCTGGCCGCCGACGGCGTGCGGGTGGACTGCGGCGACGCCGCTTGCGGTCGCGCTGTCACCTCGTCCTGATACCATCGAGGTATGGACACAGACACGGATCGGCCCCGGTACGACGCGCGACGCATAGCGGTCATCGACATCGGCACCGTGACGACGCGCCTGCTCGTCGCGGACACGGACGGCGCGTCGGTCGACGAGGTCGTCCGCCGCACGGTGGTGACGCACCTGGGCGAGGGACTGCACGCATCGGGCAGGCTCTCTGAGGCCGGCATCGAACGCGTGGCGACGGCAGTCGAGGCATTCGTGGCGGAAGCGGAAAGCCTCGGCGCCGCGTCGGTCGTGGCTGTCGCCACCTCGGCGGCGCGCGACGCGGTGAACCGGCGCCAGTTCTCCGAGCGCATCGAGCGCGCCGGCATCCGGCCACACATCATTCCCGGGGCGACGGAGGCCCGGCTGTCGTTCGCCGGCGCCACCTACCGGATCGACGACGATGACGTGCTGGTCGCCGATCTTGGAGGCGGGTCCACGGAGCTGGTCTTCGGCTGCGCACACGACACCGCCGATGGGCGCGACGTCGAGATCGACGCGGCGCGTTCCCTCGATGTGGGCTCGCGTCGGGTACTCGACATGTTCCTCGCATCCGACCCGCCGACCTCAGCCGAGCTCGAGGCCGCCGCAGCATGGGTCGTCGACGAGATGCGACCGTTCTTCGACGGGCTTCGCTCGCGCCCACGCACACTCATCACGCTCGCGGGAACCGGGACGACCCTCTCCGCGATCCGGCAGGAGCTTGCGGTCTACGACCCCGAGCGGGTGCACCTGTCCCGGTTGACCGGCGGGGACGTGGCGGACCTGCGGGCTCGTCTGGCCGCGATGCCGGTCGAGGCGCGTCGAGCCGTCGTGGGCATGGACCCGGCCCGTGCCGACGTGATCGTGGCGGGCGCCCTGATCCTCGAGACGATCATGGCGCTGGCCGGAGTGGACTCGACAGTCGTCAGCGAGCACGACATCCTCTACGGGCTGGTGCTCGCGGAGGCGCAGGAGGCGGACTGAGCGAAGGCCTACGAGGCCCCCTACCCCAACTGGCAGAGGGAGCCGGCTTAAACCCGGCCAAGTCTGGGTTCGAATCCCAGGGGGGCCACCAGGTCTGGCTCGTCGCACATCCGCCCGACCGCACGTCGCCCCGCAGGCGCCGTGCATGCGGCGAAAAGCCGCCGTTCGCGCCGTTCGGCCGTCGCGCGTCCGGTGTGCGCGGGTGTATAGTGAACGCGTTCACGAGCGGACCTTCGGGGGGGAGGGGCGCATGGACGACCTTGCCGGTTCGGGTGACCCCGGCGTCGACGTGTTCGTCGACGCGAACCTCTCCTCGTTCGCAGCCTGGGACATCATGGTCTACCTCGAGCAGAACACCGGCGTGAGCGCCGACCTCGCCGAGCTGGCGAGCCGGCTCGGCCGCAAGGAGCACGAGATCGAGCCGGTGCTGCGCGACTTCGCCGGCCGCGGCCTGGTCGCCGCTTCCGCGGGGCCCGATGGGGTGGAGCGCTACACGCTCTCGCCCGATCCCGAGGGGCGGCGCATCGTGGCGCGCTTCGTGGAACTGGCCAAGGTCCGTGAGATCCGGCTCGAGTTCGTGCGTCGCGTGCTGGCCCGCATGTCGCGCGGCTGAGACCGCCTCGCGGCCGACGCCGGTCTTCCCACGGCCGCCTCGACCTCCGAAACCCCCTCCGGGCTGTCGAATCATGTAACCTTATGACTCGTATGGATGTTTCGGTCATCTCGCGGAGGAAGTGCACGCGTGGAGAAGGTCAGGCTCACGCAGCTTTCCAGCAAGGCGGGTTGAGCGGCCAAGTACGGTCCGGCGGACCTGAAGGCCATCCTCGACACCCTGGCTCCCTCGTACTCGGACGACCTCATGGTCGGGTTCGAGACGTCGGACGACGCCGCCGTCTACCGTCTGGACGACCGCACCGCTCTGCTCCTGACGGTCGACTTCTTCACGCCGATCGTTGACGATCCCTACGACTTCGGACGCATCACCGCGGCCAATTCGCTCTCCGACGTATATGCGATGGGAGGCCGCCCGCTCGCCGCGATGAACATCGTGGCCTTCCCGTGCTCGCTCGGGCCCGAGATCGTCGCGGACGTCCTGCGGGGCGGCGGCGACGTCTGCCGCGAGGCGGGCGTCATCGTCGTGGGCGGCCACACCATCGACGACAACGAGCCGAAGTTCGGCCTGTCGGTTCTCGGTATCGTCGACCCCGATCGCGTCGTGCGCAACGTGGGCGTCTGTCCGGGCGACGTGTTCGTGCTCACCAAGGCGCTCGGCACCGGGGTCGTCGGCACCGCCTTGAAGCGGGGACTTCTCGACGAGGACTCCGCGCGGGAGGTCATCGAGTCGATGGCCGCGCTCAACCGGGACGCCTGCGAGGCGATGCAGGAGGTCGGGGTACACGCCGCGACGGACGTCACCGGCTTCGGGATCGCCGGTCACCTGCACGAGATGCTCGAGGGCAGCGGCTGCGCGGGCGATCTCGACTTCGGCGCGCTGCCGATCTTCGACGGCGTCCTCGCGCTCGCCGCCGACGGTGTCGTCCCCGGGCGCACCGCCGAGGTCATCGAGTTCGCATCCCCCTTCGTCGACTGGCCGGGCCGTCCCGCGCCGGTGGGCCCTCTGGCCCCCGTCGACGACCTGGCTCGCTGGCGCGTCCTGTGCGATCCCCAGACGAGCGGCGGCCTGCTCATGGCGGTCGCTCCCGAGAAGGCGGGCGCCCTGTGCGCCGCGCTGGTCGCACGCGGTGTCCTCGCCGCCGTCATCGGGCACGCCACGCCGGGCGTCGCCGGCCACATCGCCGTCACGGACTGAGAGGCGCACCATCATGGGGAAGACGTTCTGGTTCACGACCGACACGCTGGGCACGGGCGACGAGCAGCTCGGCGGTCTGCTGATGCGCAACTTCATCTACTCGCTGGCGCGCGCCGCCGACCGCCCGGAGCGGCTGATGTTCATGAACGGCGGGGTGCGCCTGACCTGCAAGGACTCGAAGTCCCTCGACGACATCCGGCTGATGGCCGAGGCCGGCACGATCGTCAAGTCGTGCGGAACGTGCCTCGACTTCCTGAAGCTCAAGGACCGGCTCGCGGTCGGCGAGGTCGGGGACATGGCCGGTTCCGCCGCGGTGCTGTCCGGCTCCTCGGACATCGTCACGGTGGCCTAGACCCCCGTCCCGGTCCGTCGCTCGCGCCGCGCCTCGATGCCCGCCGGGATGCCCCGGTCGGGTAGAATCACGGCCATGGACACACAGAAGCTGCTCCGCTCGCTTCCCAAGACCGACGAGCTGCTCAAGCGCGACGACCTCGTCGCGCTTGAGCAGGCGTTCCCGCGCTCCGTGGTGGTGGACGCGGTGCGCGACTCGGTCGAGGCGGTCCGCGCCGCCATCCTCGCCGGCGAGGACGTGGTCTTCGACGACGACACCCTGGCCGCCGACGTGGTCCGCGCTGCCGAGGCCCGCATGCGCCCGTCGCTGCGCCCCGTCATCAACGCCACGGGGATCATCGTCCACACGAACCTCGGGCGGTCCCGGCTCGCCGAGGACGCCCTGCGCGCCGTCGTCGAGGTCGCGGGCAACTACTCGACGCTCGAGTACGACGTCGAGACCGGCGAGCGCGGCAGCCGCCACAGCCACGTCGAGAGGCTCATCTGCGACGTCACCGGCGCCGAGGCCGCGATGGCCGTCAACAACAACGCGGCGGCCGTCCTGCTCGTCGTGACCGCTCTGGCGTCCCGCAAGGAGGCGATCGTCAGCCGCGGTCAGCTGGTCGAGATCGGCGGCTCGTTCCGTATCCCCGACGTCATGCGCCAGTCGGGCGCCAGGATGGTCGAGGTCGGCGCCACCAACAAGACGCACCTCAGTGACTACGCGACCGCGATCACTCCCAAGACGGGGTTGCTGCTCAAGGTCCACTCCAGCAACTTCCGCGTCGTGGGCTTCACCGAGGAGGTCTCGCTCGCGGACCTCGTCGCGCTGGGCAACGAGCGTGGCGTCCCCGTCTACGAGGACCAGGGATCGGGCGTGCTCATCGACCTGGCGCCCTATGGGCTGCCCGACGAGCCGACCGTCCGCTCCTCGATCGAGGCGGGCGTCGACGTGGTCTCCGTCTCCGGGGACAAGCTGCTCGGGGGCCCTCAGGCCGGCATCATCGCCGGCAAGCGCGAGTACATCGCGCGTCTGAAGAAGCATCCGTTGGCGCGTGCGCTGCGCCTCGACAAGATGACGCTGGCGGCGCTCGAGGCGACGCTGCGCCTCTACCTCGACCCCGCGAGCGCGCTCGAGCAGATCCCGACGCTGCGGATGCTCACGCGGCGCCCCTCCGACGTGGCCGCGAGCGCGCGGCTCATGGTCGACCGCATCGTCGAGGCGACCGGTGACGCGTTCTGGGTCGCGGCGATGCCCGACGTGTCGCGCGCCGGCGGGGGAGCGTTGCCGCTCGCCGACATCCCGACGACGATCGTCACCGTGGCACCGCGGACGATGAGCGCCAACCGCCTCGAGGAGCGCCTACGCCTCGGCTGCCCGACGATCGTCGCCCGCATCCGCGACGGCCGCGTGCTCCTCGACCTGCGCACGCTCGCGCCGCACGAGGAGGCGCTCATCGTCGACCGCCTCGCCGAGATCGCGGCGGGAGACCCCGCGTGACCTCGCTCGTCCTGGGCACGGCCGGGCACATCGACCACGGCAAGTCCGCTCTGGTCAAGGCGCTCACGGGGACCGACCCCGACCGTCTGCCCGAGGAGAAGGAGCGCGGCGTCACCATCGAGCTGGGCTTCGCGCAGCTGTCGCTCCCGTCCGGCGCCACGATGGGGGTCGTCGACGTCCCGGGTCACGAGCGCTTCGTGCGCCAGATGGTCGCGGGCGCCACCGGCATCGACGTGGTCCTCCTGGTCGTGGCGGCGGACGACGGGGTCATGCCGCAGACCCGCGAGCACCTCGCCATCATCGACCTCCTGGGCATCACCCGCGGCGTGGTCGCGGTCACGAAGTCGGACCTCGCCGGTCCCGAGTGGCTCGCGATGGTGAAGGACGATGTCGCCCGCCTGCTCCGGGGCACCGGGATCGAGGACGCGCCGATCGTGGCGGTCTCCTCGAAGACGGGCGAGGGGCTCGACGACCTCAAGGCCGCGCTCGACGCCGTGGCCGGCGCGGCCCCTGCCCGACAGGCGGCGCTGCCGATGCGACTGCCGGTCGACCGCGTGTTCACCATCGCCGGCGCGGGGACCGTCGTCACGGGCACCCTGTGGTCCGGTGCGGTCCACCGCGACGATCCGGTGGAGGTGCTGCCTTCCGGCCGCTCCGGGCGCGTACGCGGCGTCCAGGTGCACTCGCACGTGGTCGCCGAGGCGTCCGCGGGCATGCGGGTCGCCATCAACGTCGCTGGCCTGGACCGGGACGAGATCGAGCGGGGCGACATCCTGGCCGCGCCCGGTTCCCTCCAGATCACCGACCGCTTCGATGCGATCTTCACGTACCTGCCCGGGAACGAGAAGCCGTTCGAGAGCGGCGTGCGCGTCCACGTCCACCACGGGACGCGCGAGGTCCTCGGCCGTGTGCTGCTCATGGACGGCGCCGACCAGCTCGAGCCGGGCGGGCGCGCGCTCGCGCAGGTCCGCCTCGAGGAGCCGCTCGCGCCGCGCTACGACGACCGCTTCATCGTCCGCTCGTACTCGCCGGTGTTCACGATCGGCGGCGGCACCGTGCTCGACGCCTTGCCGCCGCGGCGCACGCGTCTTCGCGAGTCCGAGCGCGACCTTCTCGAAGCGCTGAAGGCGCACGACCTGAGCGGCGCGGCGACCGGCCTGCTGGCCTCGCGTGGCGTGCCCATGACCTCGGCCGCGGTGGCCGCGGCGCTGGGGCTGCCCCGCGCCGGTGTGGCGGACGACCTCAACCGCGGGCCCTTCGAGCGGTTCAAGGTCGCCGGCGAGACCTACTTCGTGAGCGCCGAGGGGCTGGACCGTCTGATCACCGGCGCGGTCGCCCAACTGATCGGCTACCACGACACTCATCCCAAGTCGACCGGCATCGCCGCCGGGGCGCTGCGCGACCGCGTGGACCGCCGCGTCGCGCCCAAGGTCTTCGATGCGGTGCTCGAATACGCGGCCGCACGCGGGCTCGTGCGCGTCGTCGGCGGGGAGGTGCGCCACCCGCAGGCGGCCGCGTCGGCCCTCGCCGAGGAGGACGAGGCGCTCGCCGCGTTGCTCCCGGTCCTCGAGGCGCAGGGACTGGCCACGGGCACCGTCGCCGAACTGGCCGCGACGGCCGGCGTCGACATCGGGGTGGCGCGCAAGGCACTCACCAAGCTGGTGGCCGCCGGGCGCGTGGTGCGTCTCGGGCCGGACCTGCACTTCTCGTCCGAGGCCGTCGAGGACGCGCGGGCACGCATCGTCGAGTTCCTCGAAGCCAGGGGGACGATGCTCGCGAGCGACGCGCGCGACATCCTGGGCACGAGCCGCAAGTACGTGGTGCCGCTGTTGGAGTACTTCGATGGGCGCGGCATCACCAGGCGCGAAGGCGACGCACGGGTCCTGCGACGGGGCTAGGGCGTCTCGATCTCGCGCAGCTCGATCGTGAAGACCGCGCCGCCGTCCGACAGGTTCCCTGCGGTGGTCGTTCCTCCGTGCATCTCGACGAGCCGTCGGGTGATCGCAAGGCCCAGCCCCGAGCCACCGGTGGTGCCGCCGCGCGGCCCGTGCACGCGGTAGAACCGGTCGAAGACCCTCGCCAACTCCTCGCGCCTGATCCCGGGACCGTCGTCGGCCACCGTGATGCGGATGCGGCCTCCGACCGAGGCCGCTTTCAGCGTGACCGTCCCGCCGTCGCTCGTGTGCGCCACGGCGTTGCTCACGAGGTTGAGCAGCGCCTGCGTGAGCTGGTCGGGGTCGCCTGAGACCCACAGGCCCGGCGGAGCCGTCACGTTCATCACCCGCCTGCCGAGCCCGCGGCCGCGAGCGGCCGCCTCCTCGAGCATCGACGACACCTCGAGCGGCTGGTGAGCGCCCGGGACGGCGGATTCAAGACGCGCGAGAGCGAGCAGGTCGTCGACCAGCCGCCCCATCCGCGCGACCTCGTCCGAGATGAGCGCGATCTCCTCGCCGCGCTCCGCCGGGTCCATCTCCAGGTCCCGCAGCATCTCGACGTGGCCCGAGATCACGGCGAGCGGGGTCCGCAGCTCGTGCGACGCGTCGGCGGTGAAGCGCCGCTGCTCGCCGAAGGCCGCCTCGAGCCGGTCGAGCATGTCGTTGATCGCGGCGACCACCTGGCCGACCTCGTCTTCCGGCCCGTTGTACTCGATCCGTTCCGCGAGCGACGACTGGGTGATGCGCGCCGCGGTCGATGCCGTCCTCGCGAGCGGGCGCAAGCTCGCCCGCGCAGCCAGTACGGCCACGAGCGCGCCGAGGGCGACGACCAGGAGGCCGATGCCCAGCATCGTGACGAGGAGCTCGTTGCCCAAGGCGCGAACGGAGGAGGTCGGGAGCGCAGCCTCGAAGACGGCGACCACGGTCCCCTCGGATGAGCGCACGGGGACCGTGGTGGCCCGGTAGCTCTCGGCCCCGAGCGTCAGGTCGATGAAGGCGGCCTTGGCCGTGGCGACGTCGAGCGCCGCCGCGTTCCCGGTGGCGTCCTCCAGCAGCAGGTCCGAGTTGGAGATGATCGAGGGCGTGCCGCTCGCGAAGTGGACCAGCAGCACCGGCCGCGAGGTCCCGGAGGCCTGGCTCCGGGCGGCCAGGTAGGTGCGCGTCGCTGCGCGGAGGTCGGTGCCGGCGGAGACGCCCGGGGAGATCGCGCCGGAGAACGCCTCCGCCTCGCTCAGCAGGCTGCGGTCGAGGTCGACGGCGAGCGATGTGGAGACGCGCCAGTAGGCGGCGAGCGAGAGAGCGAGGACGCCGACCGCGAGCACGAGCGTCACCGCGAAGGCGACGCGCGCGCTCATCGTGACGCGGCTACGCCGGGACACGGTATCCGGCCCCGCGCACCGTCTCTATCGCAGACGGATCGCCCGCGATGTCGAGCTTGCGACGCAGGTAACCGACGTACACGTCGACCACGTTGCTGCCGGTGTCGAAATCGAATCCCCACACCGCGTCCAGGAGCTGCTGCCGCGTGAGTACCTGGCCCGCGTGGCGCATCAGGTATTCGAGCAGGGCGAATTCGCGGGAGGGGAGGTCGGCGGAGACGTCGCCGTGGCGAGCGACGCGCGTGCGCGTGTCCAGTTCGAGCATCGAGGTCGCCAACAGGTGCGAGGTGGCGTGCTCCTGCCGCGCGTGCGCACGGATCCGGGCCGACAGTTCGCGCATGGCGAAGGGCTTGGTGAGGTAGTCGTTCGCGCCGAGATCCAACAGGTCGACCTTGTCGTCGACCTCGCCGAGCGCGGACAGGACGATGACGGGGGTCTCACGGTCGGTGGCGCGCAGGGCGCAAAGGACGTCCGTGCCGTGGCCGTCCGGGAGCAGCAGGTCCAGCAGCACGATGTCGAACGTGCGTTCAGCGACGAGGCGCAGCGCCTCCTCGACCGTGGCGGCGCGATCGACGGAATGCCCCTCGGCTTGGAGCCCCTTGACGATGAACGACGCTATCCGGTCCTCGTCCTCCACGAGCAGGATCCTCACAGGCCCCATCCCTTCGCTTGGTCAGTCCTCGCTGCTGTGGCCCTCTTCGCCGCCGTGGCCATCGGATTCGTGGAGCCTCGGAGTCACGACCTCGTGGTCATCGTCGTGCGAGCGGGCGGAGTGTGACGCGGTGGCGCCGGAATCGGACTTGGAGTCCCCGGATGACGCGGACGCGCCGGAGGAGGTCGAGCCCCGTGTCCCGGTGCGGTGCGAAGGGCTCGCTGCAGAGGACGTGGACGCCTTCGCGCCGGACGAGGGCGGAGTGACCGGCGTCGTCGCCGTGGCTGCCACGGTGGATGAGGCCGGCAGCGTGAGTGCCGTGACAATCTCCGGCAGGTCGCTGGCGCGCGGAGACGGCCCTGCCGGCGAGGACATGGCGAACGCGCCGGCGCTCATCGCTGCGAGCAGCGTGAGTGCCGTGACCATGAGTCGTGCCGTGCGGCGCATCGGCGTTCCGATCCTCACGTCCGCAGTCTGCTGTCGATGGCATTCTCCCACCCGTGGGTGAATCGGGGCTAAGACGCCGATGAGAGGCGCCTTAGCGGCACCGCGGTCGGCGTGGACTAGTCGCCGCTCGGGGCCTTTCCGCCGTGGCAGGTGCAGCTCGCGGTCGCGAAGCCGTTGGGATGGCACTTGACGCACGCGAAGCTGGTGGAGGTGTGCCTGCCCGTGTCGCCGGTGTGGTTGAACACGGTCTTCTTGA
Source organism: Coriobacteriia bacterium (assembly GCA_003133285.1). Lineage (GTDB taxonomy): Bacteria > Actinomycetota > Coriobacteriia > Anaerosomatales > PALSA-660 > PALSA-660. The sequence continues at coordinate 6,523 of PKWR01000130.1, read as the reverse complement.
ACGGCACGGTCACCGTATGGCAGGTCGCGCAGTCGGCCCCGAAGTGGTTGGCCGGAGCCGTGTGGCACTGCGAGCAATCTATGCCCTTCGCGCCGTGGACGAAGACGAAGCTCGCTCCCGGCTGGTGGCAACCCGAGCACTCGCCCCGGGGCTCGTGGGGAGCCTGATGGCAGGCGGAGCACTTCATCTTCGCCTGGTCGTGGCACTGCTGGCAGACGACGGGCTTGTGGCCCGCCGCAGCGGACGGCGTCAGCCCCGCGGGGACAGGAGGCGTGGTCGCGGCGGCCTTCAGCACCCCGGCCGCCTGCAGGGCGTCGAGCGACACGACGTGGCCCGTGGTCGCGTGGCACTCCTGGCACTTGGCGCGCTTGGCGTGGTCGGCGTGCGAGAAGGTCGAGCCCGATTTCGTGACGACGGTCTTGTGGCAGCCCACACACCGTGCGTTCGGGACGTCGACGCTGTAGTTGGGGAACCGGTTGTCCGTGAAGAAGTGGTCCCACAACTCCTTGAGTTCGCCCGGCTTGTGGGCCATATGGGCGATGAAGCCCGAGTCGATATGGCAGTCGACGCACTGCGCGTGGCCGTGATGCCCCCCGGCCTGCCAGGCCGTGTAGTACGGACNNGGACCCATCTCATGGCAGGTCGCGCAGAAGGATGACTGCTCGGTGTAGACCAGCGATCCGACCACGAGCAGGACCGCGAACACGGCGACGCCACCCCAGATCAGGAGCCGCGTCCAGCGCCCACGCGCGGGGCGCTGGACGCGGCTCGGTCGCTTGCCGCGCACGTGCTCCTTGACCATGCCGCGACTCCTCGTCGGTGTCCGTGTTCGGTGCACTCCGATGGTACCCGTTCGCACCCGCGGACAGGCGTGGCGTGCGCCTGACCGGCCCGGTCCCTCCGTCTCGCTGGATTCCCCGCGGAGGGCCCTCATGTACCGACCCGCGCTGCGCCGCTCCGTTTGACACCCCTGGAGGTCGCCCCCCACACTACCCCGTGGAGGCGGATGGGGCCTGGTGGCTTCCGCGGTCTTCAAAACCGTCGTGGGGGGTGAAGAGCCTCCCGGGTGTGTTCGATTCGCACGCGCCTCCGCCATAGCGTGTGACCTGCGGAAACGCAGAACAAGAGAAGAGCGGGACGGCCCCTCGAGGCCGTCCCGCTCTTTCGCACCCATGGCGCCGGCGATGCGTGACGCCGTCGGAGACCGGACGACTCCCGGCAGGTCAGTCGCCCGTAGGCGGATGGCCTCCGTGGCAGGTGCAGTTGGCTTTCGAGTAGCCGCTCGGGTGGCACTTCACGCACGCGAAGCTGCGGTAGCTGTGGTTGCGGGTGGACGGATGCCTGAACGTCGCGCTCGTCCAGCGCGTGAGCGGCTTGTGGCACGAGATGCAGTCGGCGGACGAGGGATGCGACGCGGCCCAGGAGGCACCCGCCTTCTTGTGGCACGTGGCGCACGAGACCGTGCGGGTGTGCCCCGACGGCGGCGTGTGGCACGAGGCGCAGGCCGAAGAGGTGTGGCGGTAGATGGCTCCCTTGAAGGTGACACCCGGCTTCGTGTGGCAGCTCGCGCACGACGATCCGAAGTGCTTCGCGGGCGCCTTGTGACACGACCCGCACGCCACGGACGCCGGGTGGGTCGGCGCCCAGGAGACGCCGGGCTGCAGATGGCACGAGGCGCACGTCGCCGCGCGGTTGTGGCCGGCCGGGGCTGCGTGGCAGTCCGCGCACGCCGAGGATGCGTGCTTGTACACGGTCTTGGCGAACGGGACGCCCGGTGCGTGGCACGACGTGCACGCCGGACCGAAGTGCTTCGCGGGTGGGGTGTGGCACGACGTGCACTCCCGCGAGGAGGGGTGTGAGAAGATCCAGCTCGTCCCCGGCTGGTGGCAGGTCGCGCACTCGCCGCGCACCTCGTGGCTCGGCCGGTGGCACGTCGAGCACGGGACCTTCGCCAGATCGTGGCACTTCGTGCAGGAGACGGGTATGTGGGTCGCGGTCGCAGTGTTGCTCGCGGCGACCCGCACGGCGACAGCGCCGGAAGAGCTCTCGAGGCCGGGCTTGAGGACGTCGGCCTTGGCGAGCGCGTCCAGTGTGACCTTGTGGCCGGCATCGGAATGGCACGTGACGCACGGTCCGGCTCCTGCGTGCAGCTTGTGCGAGAACTTCGGCCCGGTCGTCTTCATGATGCCCGCGTGGCAGGCGAGGCAGCGAGAGTCGGGGACATCGGCGGCCCCCTGGGGGAAGCGCGGGCTGCTTGAGAAGTGGTCCCACAGCTCCTTGGCGGCCGTGACCTTGTGCACCATGTGGTTCAGGGTCCCGGCGTCGACGTGGCAGTCCACGCAACTGATGTTCTTGTGCGCGCCGACGGCCCACGCGTCGTAGTAGGGCTTCATCTCGTGGCACGAGGTGCAGAACTTGGGCGTCTCGGTCGCCTTGAACACCGGGACGGAGGCCGCGGCAACGCCGACGAACGCCAGCACGAGGATGGCGGTCAGGAGCGGATGCGCGATGATCTTGGCCTTGGATCTCACTGCAGGCGTCCACCCTGTCGCCGGGCGAAGGAGCGGCACCTATGCTGGTGGGCGTGCGTGAGCGCGTCGTGAGAGCACGGTGAGACAAGTCTCATCACCTGCGGCAGTGCGCGGAGATCGGGCGCGTGACGAGCAGGCGCCCGAGGTACATACCTTGAGGAAGCAATCCGGTCGAAAGGACCTTCGATGGACGCCATGACGACGATCATGACCCGGCGCAGCATCCGCGCGTACGAGGTCGAACCCGTGAGCCCCGAACTCGTGGAGGCCCTCCTGCGGGCCGCGATGGCCGCGCCTTCGGCGGGCAACCAGCAGCCGTGGCGGTTCGTCGTCATCGCCGAGCGGGCCACCCTCGACCGCCTTGCCGCAACGAGTCCATACGCCGGTCCGTTGCTGCGAGCGCCGCTGGCAGTCGTGGTGTGCGGTGACACGGTCGGTGAGCGGCACCCGGGCTATTGGGTGGAGGATTGCTCCGCCGCCATGGAGAACCTGCTGCTGGCGGCCCACGCCCTCGGCCTCGGGGCCGTCTGGCTCGGGTACCATCCCGACCTCCGGCGCGTCGAGCTCGTGCGCGACATGCTGGGGCTCCCGGAGACCGTCGTCCCGCTGGGGATCGCCGCCATCGGGCATCCGGCCGAGGAACGCCCGCCCGTCGACCGGTATCGGCAGGACTTCGTGCACCGCGAACTCTGGTAGGGCGACGCACACCGTTCGGACATCCTCATGGCCTTCTCATCTCCCTCTTAGGTTCCGGCCCCATAAGTGGACCAGGGACACAACAGATGAGGAGGGGGCCGCGAATGAGACTCGCGGAGTTTCCGAAGAAGCGCGGCCTGCTCACGGCGCTGTTGGTCGTCGCAGGGCTTGCCATGACGGTAACGGTCGCGCGTGCGACAACGCCCGCGATCACCGATTCGACCACACCGCCCGCCGGGCATTTCAGCGGCGCATGCTCGGGTTGCCACGTCGTCGAGCTGAGAGTCCCGGAGGTCCCGGGCCCCGGGGCGCTCGATTCCGACCGCTCCGCCGAAGCCGCCGATCCGTCCGATGAGGCAACCGAGGCCGTAGAGGTCGACGACCACGGCGGCGACCAGGGCGACCACCAGGATGCCGCCTCTCCTCGCAATGGCCATATCGACGAGCAGGCCGGCGATCAGAACGACCAGGGCGAGAACGACGCCGACGCGCACGAGACGGTGAGTCCGCACGTTCAGGAGCGCACCCACCACGACCTTCACTCGTCCGACCAGGGCGATCAGGACGATCGGTCTTCCGACCAAGGCGGCGCCAGCCAGCACGATGGCGGCGACGAGGGTAGCGGCAGCTCCGACTAGGACCCCCCGTCCGGTCGGGAATGACATGCGGACGGTCTCGCCTCCCCCGGCGGGGCCGTTCTGTGCATAGAGGTGCTTGAAGCGGGTGTACAATCGGCCTCGTCTCAGCGCCGGACACCGCCAAGTGGCACGGCGGTGGCTGGGACGAAGCAAGACGCGCGGGAACGATCGAGCATCCCGCCGACAACGGGTGAGGTGCACGCATGATGCTCCGTCCACGGCTCTTCCTGCCGGTCCTCGCACTGTCCTTCTTCGCGTTGATGGCGCTTGCAGTCGCGCCGTCCGTCGCGCGCGCGGACACGCTGACGTGGTCCGCCCCCTGGTACGGTCCCGCCGATACCCCGAATGGCGATGCCGAGCCGATTCCCGTCGCCAGCGCGCTGAATGCGGTCTCTTTCGCAGACGCGACCCATGGATGGGCGGTCGGCCTGCGTGTCGACAATGTGATCCTAGGCGGCGGGACGCCCTCCGCGTTCTACGAGTTCACCTCTGACGGTGGCGCCAGCTGGACGCCGTCGACCCTGACCGTCGCTGGAACGTCCGAACTCCACGGAGTCGTTGCGCGCTCCGCGACGGACGTGTGGGCGGTGGGCGACGCGGGCGTGATCGTCCACTACAACGGCATCACGTGGGAGAAGAAGACCGTCGACTCCTGGCCAGCGACCAAGGCGTTGCGCGCGATCGCGTTCTCGGGGTCGAACGGCTGGGCCGTCGGTGACGGCTACGGCGTGGCCCTCACCAAGGACAACGGGGGCACGTGGACGACGCTCGAGCCTCCTGGTGCTTCGGGAGCGCTCCGTGCCGTGGCAGTCGTCGGATCGGATGCCTACGCCGTCGGCGACAGCGGGACCGGGTCCGGGTCCGCCATGATGAAGCGCCTCGATGTGGACGACAGCTGGGCGGCGTCGCCGGGAACGGGCAACGCTCTCTGCGGGATCACGTTCGCGGACGCGACGCACGGATGGGCCGTGGGCGCGAACGCCACCTTCATCCACACGTCCGATGGCGGGAGTACTTGGACGTCGATCACCGACACTCCTATTCCGCTGCTCCCCGGTACACTCCCGGCCTCCAACGGTCTTCGCTCGATCGCCTTCGCCGACGCCTCCAACGGCATCGCGGTCGGCAGGTACCAAGGCGTATGGCGCACGAGCGACGGCGGTTCCAGTTGGATCGTCGAGCAGATCGTAGACGGCGGTCTCGGGGACTTCGACCTTCGGGGTGTCGCCTTCGTGCCCGGATCAGCCGATCATCCCGTTGTCGTGGCACGTCACGCGCCGCTCAGCAGCCGTGACGACAAGTCCCGCTCTTACCGTGGGACCTGGACTCTTCCGCTCACCCGCACGCTCACCTACACCGCGGGCGCCGGCGGCACGATCAGCGGCACGGTCATCCAGACGGTCCCATACGGTGGCAGCGGGACGGCGGTCACGGCCGTCCCGAACACCGGCTATCACTTCGTCACGTGGAGCGACGGTGTCACCACGGTCGCAAGGACAGACAGCGGCATCGTCGGGAATGTCACGGCCTCGGCCACCTTCGCCGCCAACACCTACCAGCTGCACTACACCGCGGGGACCGGCGGGACGCTGGGCGGCACCATCAACCAGACGGTCCCATACGGTGGCAGCGGGACGGCGGTCACGGCCGTCCCGAACACCGGCTACCACTTCGTGGGCTGGAGCGATGGTCTTCTCACCGCGGCAAGGACCGACAGCAGCGTGGCCGCCAACATCACGGTCGCTGCGGTCTTCGCGGTCACCGCGCCCGACACTCGCACACTCACCTACACCGCGGGCGTCGGCGGCACGATCGTGGGCACCAGCCCGCAGACGGTCTCCGTCGACGGCAACGGGACACTGGTCACCGCAGTCCCGAACACCGGCTACCATTTCGTGAGCTGGAGCGACGGCAGCACTATCGCGGCCAGGACGGACACGGTCGTCAAGGCCGATCTCCTCGTCTCCGCCGTCTTCGCGGTGAACACCTACGCGCTGACCTACACTGCGGGTTCCGGCGGCACGATCAGCGGCACGGTCATCCAGACGGTCCCATACGGTGGCAGCGGCACGGCGGTCACGGCCGTCCCGAACACCGGCTACCACTTCGTGCGCTGGAGCGACGGCAGCACGACGGCCGCGAGGACGGACAGCGGCGTGGTCGCCAACATCGCCGTCTCGGCCACCTTCGCCGTCGACACGATCGACACCTACACGCTGACCTACACCGCCGGCGCCGGCGGCACGATCGTCGGCACCAGCCCCCAGACGGTCTCACCCGGCGGCAGCGGCTCGCCGGTCACGGCGGTCCCGAACACGGGCTACCGCTTCGTGAGCTGGAGCGACGGCAGCACGACGGCCGCACGCACCGACACGAACGTGACCGGCAACCTGAGCGTCATCGCGACCTTCGCATCGGCATCGGTCGCGACGAAGCTGACCATGAACGCGAGCCCCACGCGCCTGTCCCCCGGTCACTCGGCGCACTTCTACGGCGTCATGGCGCCGAACATGCCGAACAGCACGCCCATCGCGCTTCTCGTGCGGAAGGCCGGACAGACCAAGTGGACCCGAGTCGGTTCGTACGTGCGCACCTACAGTGCTCACCACTGGTCCCGCTACTACCATCCCAACACGCGCGGCACCTACTACTTCAAGG
>PKWR01000220.1 GCA_003133285.1 Coriobacteriia bacterium | reverse complement strand
TTCGGGAACGCGATCACGTCGCGGATCGAGTGTGCGCCCGACAGCACCATGATCAGACGGTCGAGTCCGAGGGCGATGCCACCGTGCGGGGGTGCGCCGTGCGCGAGCGCGTCGAGCAGGAAGCCGAAGCCCTCGCGCGCCTGGTCCTCGGAGATCCCGAGCAGCCCGAGGACCTGCATCTGCAGCGCGCGGTCGTGGATGCGGAGCGTGCCGCCGCCGATCTCGAGGCCGTTCATCACCAGGTCATACGAGTAGCTCAGCGCGTCGCCGGGACGCTCGGCCAGCGTGGTCAGATCCTCGTCGAAGGGCCGGGTGAACGGGTGGTGGTTGGCCTGCCAGCGCTTCGCGTCCTCGTCCCACTTGAAGAGCGGGAAGTCGACGACCCACAGGGTCGCGAAACCATGGCGCGGGAGCTCGAGTTCGTCGGCGAGGTGCAGGCGCACCGCGCCCAGCACGTCGTTCGTGAGCGGTCGGGCGTCGGCGACCATGCACACGAGGTCGCCGGGCTCGACGCCGAGCGCAGCCTTGAGAGCGTCGACCTCGGCTTCGGTGAAGAACTTCGCGATCGGCGAGCGCACCTCGCCCGCGGTCGTGAAGGCCGCCCACGCCAGACCCTTGGCGCCCTGCTCGAGCGCGAAGGTGTTGAGCGCGTCGATGCGGCTGCGGCTCCAGTCACCCGCGCCCTTGGCGTTGATCGCCTTGATGACGCCGCCCGAAGCCAGCGCGCCGGAGAAGACCTTGAAGCCCGAGGCCGCGAACACCTGCGAGACATCGACGAGCTCGAGACCGAACCTCGTGTCGGGACGGTCGCAGCCGAAGCGGTCTATGGCGTCCGCCCAGGTGATGCGCGGGAGTGGGACCTGCAGGTCGTGGCCGGCCTCGTGCATGACCTCGTGCATGACCTCTTCCATCATCTCCAGGATGTCGTCCTGGCGGATGAAGGACATCTCGATGTCGACCTGGGTGAACTCGGGCTGCCGGTCGGCGCGCAGGTCCTCGTCGCGGAAGCAGCGGGCGATCTGGTAGTAGCGCTCGATGCCGCCGACCATCAGCAGTTGCTTGAACAGTTGCGGCGACTGCGGCAGCGCGTAGAACTGTCCCGGGCTCATGCGCGAGGGCACGAGGAAGTCGCGCGCGCCCTCAGGCGTCGACTTGCCGAGGATCGGCGTCTCGACCTCGAGGAACCCGCGGTGCTCGAGTGACTTGCGGAAGCGCTGCGTGACCTTGTCGCGCAGCGTGAGCGCGGCGAGCACCTCGGGGCGGCGGATGTCGATATAGCGGTACTTGAGCCGGGTGACCTCGTCGGTCTCGATTCCCGCCTCGATCTCGAACGGCGGGGTGAGCGCCTCGTTGAGCACGACCGCGTCGGTGATGACGACCTCGACCTCGCCCGTCGGCATGTTCGGATTGACCGTGCCCTCGGGGCGCGGGCGGACGGTGCCGGTGAACTGCACGACCCACTCGGGACGCACGCGCTCTGCAGTCACGAAAGCGTTGCCCGACTCCTCGGGATGGAAGGTGCACTGCACCAGCCCGCTGCGGTCGCGCACGTCGATGAAGATCAACCCGCCGTGGTCGCGGCGGCGGTGGACCCAGCCGGCGAGCGTGACGGTGGTGCCGACGTGCCCTGCGCGCAGTTCGCCGCAGACGTGGGAACGGGTGGAATAGCGAGCGTCCAGCATGAGATCCGACCTCTCGAGGTGTTGCTTCGTATGTACCGCGCAGGACGCCTCGCGTCCCGCGTGAGGGCCCTTCAGTTCCCGGGAACGGCGGCGCGAGTACCGGGCCGCCCCGTGCGTGGGTCTCTGGCAGGATAGCCGATTCCCTCGCAGAGAGGCGCCGCCACTGCGCAAGCGAGCCTGGCACGCGTCCGGGCGGACGGCTAGATCTCCTCCGACCCGTCGATGGCGTCGAGCATGTCCTCGGCCTCGTCCATGTAGACGTCGGCGAGGGCTTCGTAGAGCACGTCGACGACGTCCGCGATGTCGACGCGCTGCTCGTCCTTGGTCGTCATGTCGCGCAGCGTGACCTGACCCGCGGCGACCTCGTCGGGGCCGACCAGCACCACGAACTGCGCGCCCAAGCGGTCCGCGACCTTCATCTGCGCCTTCAGGCTCCGGCCCTGGTGGTCCATCTCGGCCGCGATCTCACCGTCGCGCAGGCGCTGCGTGATCGCGAACGCCTCGGTCGCAAGCTCGGGCACGGTCCGCGCGACGAAGACCTCGGCGATCTCGGGGCGCGGCACCTCGACGCCGGCGGCCTGGAGGGCGAGGAACATGCGCTCGAAACCGAGCGCGAAGCCCAGCCCCGGCGTCGGCTGGCCGCCGAAGACCTCGACCAGGCGGTCGTATCGCCCTCCCCCGCCGATGGCGCTCTGTGCACCCAACCCCTCGGCCTGCACCTCGAACACGGTGCGTGTGTAGTAGTCGAGCCCGCGGACGAGCGTGGGGTCCTCTATGTAGCTGACCCCGACGGCGTCGAGGTTCGTCTTGACCGCGGCGTAGTGCGCAGCGCAGTCGTCACACAACTCGTCACGCAGTTGGGGCGCCTGCCCCATCACCGTGCGACACCCCTCGTTCTTGCAGTCGAACGCACGGAGCGGATTGGTCTCCGCGCGACGCACGCACTCCTCGCACAGGTCGCCCGCGTGCGAGCGGATGAACTGCGCGATCGTGTCGCGGTAGACGGGACGACAGTTCTCGTCGCCGATCGAGTTGATGAGCAGCTGCAGCCGTTCGCGCGGTAGTCCCGCATCTTCGAAGAACTGCATCATCAGCGCGATGACCTCGGCGTCGGCCGTGGGATCGGCCATGCCCAGCGCCTCCACGCCGATCTGCCAGAACTGGCGCGTGCGGCCGGCCTGCGGGCGCTCGTAGCGGAACATCGGGCCGGAGTAGTAGAGCTTCGTGCTCTGCCCGTTGGCGGTGAGGTTGTGCTCGAGGACGGCGCGGACCACAGACGCGGTGCCTTCAGGGCGCAGGGTGATCGAACGGCCGCCCTTGTCCTCGAAGGTGTACATCTCCTTGCCGACGATGTCCGTCGCCTCGCCGATACCGCGCACGAACACGTCCGTGTGCTCGAAGACGGGCGAGTAGACGGGTTCGTAGCCGTACCGCGCGAAGAGGTCCTGCGCTACGAGTAGCAGGTGCTCCCACACGCGAGCGATGTCCGGGAGCATGTCGGCGGTGCCCTTGGGGGCGCGGTAGTTGGGCTGTGCCATGGCGCGTCGTGCCTTTCGGAGGCGGCGTGTGCTGGATCCGAGTGTAGCAGGGAGGCGAAGACGCCCGGACGCTAGAGCAGGCTGCGACCGAGCAGGATCCCGCAGCCGGTCGCAAGGAGCCCGACGACGAGCGTGGCCACGGCATACGCTGCGGCCGTGCCGTACGACCCGCGGAGGACGAGCTCGACCGTCTCCAGGGAGAACGTCGAGAACGTCGTGTACCCGCCGAGGATCCCGACCGCGAGGAAGGGGCGCCACCAGCCCGGCCATCCCAGCCGAGCGGCCGCCACGAGCAGCAGCCCGATGGCGAACGCACCGGTCGCGTTGATCAGGAAGGTGTGCCACGGGATCGCGCCGCTCGCCTGCGGACCTCCGAGGCGCCCGACGCCGTAGCGCGCAGCCGAGCCGAGCGCGCCGCCGCCGGCGACGAGGAGCAGGTCCCGCACCCAGGTGCTCACAAGCCCTCCTACGCTCTCGGCCAGAAGAAGTTGGTGCGCGCCTCGCGCGCGATCGTCGTGTCGGGACCGTGCCCCGGATGCACCAGCGTCTCAGCGGGCAGCGCGGCAAGACGGCCGACCGACGCGCGCATCTCCCGCGCGTCGCCGCCCGGGAAGTCGGTGCGGCCGACGCTGCCGGCGAACAGCGTGTCCCCCGAGAAGAGGTGCGGCCCGCCATCGGCGTCGTAGAGGCAGATCGAGCCGGGCGTGTGACCCGGCGTGTGCAGCACTTCCAGGCGCAGCGCGCCGGCGGCGACCACGTCGCCGTCCTCGAGCTCCCGGTCGGGCGCCGGCGCGACGGCGTCGAACCCGAACACGAGGCCACCGTTCGCCGCAGCGTTCGTGACGGCAGCGGCGTCGGCCGAGTGCACGAACAGCGGAGCGCCGGTCGCGGCGAGCACGGCGGAGGCCGCGCCGAGGTGGTCGAAGTGGCCGTGCGTGAGGACGACCACCGAGACGGCGCGGCCGCGAAGGGCCTCGATCAGCACGTCCGGCTCCCCCGCAGGGTCGATGACGACCAGCGGACCGCCTCGGCCGTCGGACACGATCCAGCAGTTGGTCTCGAGCTCGCCGAGCGTGAGCCCCTCGACGGCGGTCCCCGCCATCAGCGCGCGGGCCCGCTGGCCGGGATCGTCCGATCGGCCGAGAACACACCGTCGAGCGTGCGCACTCGTGCGAGGACCGCGGACAGCTGCTCCATGTTGCCCAGCTCGAACAGGAAACGCATGGATGCGATCCCCTGCTTGTCGGTGGCGATGCTCGCCGACAGCACGTTCACGCCGCCTTCTGCGAGTGCCAGCGTCACGTCGCGCAGCAGCCCGGTGCGGTCGCGGGCCTCGATGTGGATCTCCGCGTTGTAGGTGGTCGAGGCGTCGGAATCCCACTCGACCTCGATGATCCGCTCCCGCGAGTTGAGCAGGTCGCC
>PKWR01000115.1:2067-5307 GCA_003133285.1 Coriobacteriia bacterium | reverse complement strand
GTCCGTGATGCCGAGGGCGTAGGTGACGATGGAGTCGCCGGCGCTCCCCCGTCCCGAGTAGCGGACGCCGGACCGGCGCGCGAAGTCGATGATGTCCTTCACGACGAGGAAGTAGGCCGGGAACCCGAGCTTGTCGATGATGGAGAGCTCGTGCTGCAGCCGTCGCACCGCCTCGGGCGTCATGGGGCGGTAGCGCTCCTCCAGCCCGCGCCAGGCCATCTTCGAGAGCACGGAGTAGGCGGTCTCGCCGCGTGCCAGCTCCACCGTCGGGAAGTGGAACGCGCCCAGCCCCAGATCCAGGTCGCAGCGCGCGGCGATCTCCAGCGTCGCGTCACAGGCTTCCGGGTAGCGCGAGAACAGTCGGCGCATCTCGGACGCGCCCTTGAAGTAGAGCTCGGCGTTCGGGCGTCCGAGGGGGCCGGGAAGCGCCCGTCGGGCGCCGACTGCCGAGAGCACGTCGTGCAGGGGCGCGTCGGCGCGGCTCAGGTAGTGGACGTTGTTGGTGGCGACGACGGGCAGGGAGAGCGACCGGGCGAGGTCGGACAGCGAGCGCAGGTAGTCGCCCGCCTCGGGCGTCATCGTGTGCGTCAACTCGATGTAGAAGTCGCCGGGGGCGAAGCAGCGCGCGAGCCGCGCGGCCGCCTCCTTCGCGCGCCAGGGCACGCCGGCGACGATCGAGGCGCCGACCTCCCCTCGCTGGCAGCCGGAGAGCGCGATCAGCCCCTCGCTCAGACGGTGCAGGTCGTGCAGCGTGACCACCGAGCGCGTCCCTCCCGCGTCGTCGTCGGCCGAGCCCGAGCGCAGGTGCGCCGCCGACAGCAGCCGGCAGAGGTTGCGGTAGCCGGTCAGGTCCTTGGCGAGAAGCGTCAGGTGGAACCCCGCCGCGCGCGCCCGCCCGAAGCCGGTCGGATGCGGACGCGTCAGCCGCTCCGCGGGCGGCAGGTCCGCTTCGCAGCCGACGGTCCCGGCGGTCTCGACGACGATCTCGACGCCGATGATCGGCCGGACGCCGGCCGCGCGGGCCTTGCGGTAGAAACGGATGGCGCCCGACAGCCCCTGGTGGTCCGTGAGGGCGAGCGACTCCATGCCGAGGCGCTTGGCCCGCTCGACCAGAGCGTCGAGCGACGCGGCCCCGTCCATGAAGCTGAAGTGTGAGTGCACATGGAGGTGCACGAATCCGGCCACGTCCGCCGCCTGCGTCTCTCTCTCTCGTGCTTCTAGTCGACCACGCCGACGAGCAGCCACTGCTCGCCGAGGCGGTCGTAGGCAAGGTCGTAGACGCCGCCGCGCGCGATCACGCGGAAGCAGCGGCGACTGACCGCCCGGTCGCGGTCCCACCAGCGGGTGTCGATCGCCCACTGCGTGACCACCTGGTCGATCTCGTAGCGCTTGCCCTTGCGGATGAAAGAGCCTGGTCGCCCGCGTTCCGCGTCCCACTCGACCGGCACCGCGATCTCGATGCGCGCCGGACCGTCGACGTCGGAGCCCCGGCGCAGCCACGGGGTCGAGAGCAGTTCGAGCACGACGGGCAACCGGCTCGCGCTCCCGAACAGGTCGAGGGGCTGGCCGGCCTTGCGGGCGTCGAAGCGTCGGATCGAGGGGTTGTTCCCCATAGTCGCGTGAGACCTCCTTGCGGGCGGCTGTGGGGACGCACACCGGCGTCCCCACATCACAAAGATACCGAACATATGTTCGGTATACAACGCGACACTGACACCGCGCGACGAAAGACGGATAGACGCGACGAAAGACGGCGAAGGCGCCGCCCGGTGATCCGGACGACGCCTTCGGTCGCTACACAGAGGTGTCCCGAGAAACCTCGCCTGCGGGGACATCTACTAGCCGGATTCCCGTTTCACGCCTCCCCAGGTTCCGGTGGAAAGACCGCCTCGCGACAGTTCCCTCACACTACGGACGCCCTGGTCGGGCAGCAGCTGGTACTCCGGTTTTCAACGCTCGCTCGGTCCGACTTCTCGGGACACGACGTACATTAACGATGTCCGGAATGGTCGTCAACAGGGTTTTCGAGAATGACCGAACAATGTTCTGAGAGGTAGCGATTCGACACCGAACGGTCGTGAATCGACACCGAACGGAAATCGCTCCTCTGCCCGGACGCCCGGGGCCGTGTGCTAGTGCGAGGGCTCTTCGGCCTCGACGAAGACGAGCGCGGCGACCTCCCGGGAGACCGCGTGCTCGACCCCGGACACGGTCACGAGGAGCGGCCCGCCGAAGGGTGCGACCTCGTTGACGCAGATCGTCGATCCCGGGACGAGATGCAGCGAACCGAAGTACGCCAGGACCTTGTCGTCCTCCTCCGAGACACGGACGACCGTGCCCCGGGTGCCCTCCGGCAGCGTGCCCAGCGGCACGCCGGCCGGCTCGCGCACCGCGCCGTCGCCCGAGGGGATCGGATAGCCGTGCGGGCATACGGAGGGGTTGTCGAGGAACCGCTCAAGACTCGCCAACACGCGTGGCGACATGGCGTGCTCCAGGAGGCAGGCCTCCTCGTGCACGGACTCCCACGGGAGCTGGAGCGCGTCGACCAGGAAGCGCTCCGCGATCCGGTGGCGCCTGATGACCTCGATCGCCTCCCGGCGGCCCTGCTCCGTCAGCGCCACGCCGCCCTGCGGGCGGGTGATCAGCGACGCGGCCTCGAGCCGGCGTAGCGTCGCGGTGACGGTCGGGCCGGAGACCGCGATCGCGTCGGCGATCTGCGTCGGACGGACCTCGCCCTTGAGCGACATCTTGTAGATGGCCTCGAGATACTCCTGGAGTGTGGCGCTCGGCATGTCAGTCCGCTTTCGACGGCCCGGATGTGGGCTTCAAGTCTTCAGACTACCCCCGCAAACGAGTATAGACGACCTCCGGATCCGCGTTGCTGCATGCCTGTGGGACCGGCCGGTCACGTCCCGGTCCGGGTCCCGCGCGTGCGACACGAGGCATGCGAACGACGAGACACCCTCCGACCGTTCGCCTGTCAAACTGCGCCGTTCGTACACTTCCAAAGCCCTTTCAGCGCGAAGTCCGGCAAACCTCAAAATACCCGTTGACGCGCCCCCGGGGCACGCCTAATGTACGTCGTGTCCCGAGAAGTCGGACCGAGCAAGCCTTGAAAACCGGAGTACCAGCAGCTGCCCGACTTGGTGGTTTGCGAAAGGGTTTCGTCGCGAGGCTGAACCCGATTACCATCCCCTGAGAACGGCGTGAAACGGGAATCCGGTCAGTAGATGCTTTCGC
>PKWR01000115.1:0-1971 GCA_003133285.1 Coriobacteriia bacterium | reverse complement strand
GCCGACAGACGCTCGTAGACGATGCGCGCCAGGTTCTCCGCGGTCGGGTTCAGCGTGTCGAACGGAGGCACCTCGTCGAGGAAGACGTGGTCGTAGTCGTCGAGGACCGCCCGCAGGTCGTCCTTGAGGAGCTTGAAGTCGTAGACGATGCCGATCTCGTCGAGCTTCTCCCCCGCGACGGTCACCTCGACATCCCAGGTGTGCCCGTGCAGGCGGTGACACTCGCCCGGATAGCCGCGAAGCGAGTGAGCGGCGTCGAAGTGGTCGCGGACGCTGAGTTCGTACATGGGGTGCACCTTCCTAGAAGAGCGGCGGCTGCGCGGGATCGTCGAGGTCGACTCCGTCGCCGACGGTCGCCCGGTCGTCCATCGCGATGTTGGCCAGCTCGTCGGCCGCACCGTTCTGCTCGCGGCGCACGTGGACGATCTCCGCCGACTCGAAGCGGCGGAGCAACTTCTGCGCACGCGCGAAGAGCGGCTTGAGGCCCTCGTTCTTCACCCGGTAGATGCCGTTCATCTGCCGGACGACCAGCTCGGAGTCCGCGCACACACGCAGGCGCGCCACGCCGTGGTCCAGGGCCGTCTCGAGCCCCCAGATGAGGGCCTCGTACTCCGCCACGTTGTTGGTGACCGAGCCGAGGAAGCGGCCTCCGCGGCGGACGATCTCTCCGCTGGCGTTCTCGATGACGAAGCCGGCGCCTCCCGGTCCGGGATTGCCGCGCGCGCCGCCGTCGGTCCGCAGAGTGTAGAGCGGCGCCACGCTACTCGCTCCGCACGATGAGGATGCGGCCGCAGCTCGGGCAGACGCCGACGTCGGGGCCCGACTCCAGGGCGGAGACCTTGCCGGCCGGCAGCGTCACCCGGCACGCGCTGCACATCGACCCCTGCAGGGACCCGACGGCGATGCCGTGCCGCGATTCGCGGATCGACTCGTAGCGCGCCCGCACGTCGGCGTCCAGCGAGGCGATGAGGGCGGCCCGGGCGCGCTTCTCCGACTCGATGTGCTCGAGCACGTCGCTGCCGTGCTCCTTGAAGCGCTGTGTGAGCGACGCCTCGGTGGCGCGTCCGTTGGCGAGCGCCGCGTCGATCTTCGCGAGCTGGGCGTCGCCGTTCTCCCGCTTCTGCATCTCGGTCATGAGTTCGGTCTCAAGCACCGTCACGCGCCGGCGAAGGGCGTCGAGCTCCATGGAGACCGCCTGCAGCTCCTTGGGACTCGCGATCGTGCCCGACACGAGCTTGTCCTGCTCGCCCGACATCTTCACGCCGAGAACGGCGATCTGGTCCTCGATGCGCTTGGACACGACGTCCATCGCGTGGATCGCCGCCTGGGTGCGCTCGCGCAGGTTCTCGATCTCTGCGATCTTGGCGCGGATGGTGAGGATTGCACGCTTCTCCGGCATCTCCTCGAGTTCCTTCTCGAGGCGCAGGATGGCCAGGTCGTGCTCCTGGAGTTCGGTGAGTGCCCGCGCTACGTGCATTCGCTGCCTTTCGTAGACATCCGCCATGGGTACGAGATGCGATCGATGACAACGTCTGCCGGGGCCAGGCCCGGCGCCTGAGCGACGATCAGCGCGAGCGCGCCGGTCAGCGGCCACTCGGTCGCGTCGTGACCCGCCTCGACGACCATCAGGCCGCGCTCCAGCGCGTCGAGGGCCTCATGGTAGCGCAACTCCCCGGTCACCAAGACCTCCGCGCCGGAGGCCAGCGCGTCCGGGACGAGCGACCGTCCGGAACCGGGCGCGAGAGCCACCAGCGTGACGCCTGCGGCCACATCTCCCCAGATGCGGGTACCGACGCCGAGACGGGCCCCGACGGCCTCAGCGAGCGCTCCCAGCGTGCCGTGCTCCCCCGCCTCGCACAGTCGTCCGGCCAAGGGGGTGGCGGAGGGCGGCTCCGGGCGGTCCGTGTCTCCGCGGCGCTCCAGCGGCCCGCGCACCGTCAGCCCGAGCGCGGCCGGCAGGGCGTCCGAGCC
>PKWR01000026.1 GCA_003133285.1 Coriobacteriia bacterium | reverse complement strand
TCAACCTGCCCGGCATCCTCAACCGCCACCGGTTCAGCCTGGGGCTCGGCCGCGAGCGATGCCGCGACCTGCAGCGCGCGTGGGGCGAGGCCTCCGCGAGCGTCGCGGCCGACGAGAGCGCGGTCCGGCTCCTCCTCGACGCCCAGAAGGCGAAGTACCGTCTTCTCGACGGCGTCACCGTCACGATGGGTCCCACGCCCGATGGCAAGCAGGCGGTCTCGTACTACCGGGAGGGCGAGATCATCGTCAGCCCGCAGCATGTCGCGAGCCTGCAGAAGATCATCGAACACGAGATCTGGCACATCATCGACTGGCGTGACAACGGCCGGATCGACTGGGGCGAGGCCGTCCCGCCGCTGAACGCGGCGACCTACCTGAAGTAACGGCCGGGCCCGCGGGTCCGCCACATCCTCGACTCCTCTTCGGTCGGCCGCTCGGGCGTGCGCTGATGCTTGGGCGCGGTTCCGGGCGCCGCGCCAACTCGTGCACTACACTGGTCGCCACCCATACGGCCTTCGGTCAGTACACGATCACCAGACGCAAGGAGCCCACCCCCATGGCGAAGCACACCGTGACCCTCATCCCCGGCGACGGCATCGGCCCCGAGCTGACCAGCGCCATGCGCCGCGTGGTCGAGGCCGCGGGCGTCGACATCGCATGGGAGGTCGCCGAGGCGGGAGCGGGCGTCGTCGAGAAGTACGGTACGCCGCTGCCGGAGCACGTGCTCGAGTCGATCCGGCGCAACAAGGTCGCGATCAAGGGCCCGATCACCACGCCCGTCGGCGGCGGATTCCGCTCGGTCAATGTCGCCATCCGCAAGGCGCTGGACCTCTACGTGTGCCTGCGCCCCGCGTTCTCCATCAAGGGCAGCGGTGCGCGCTACGACGATATCGACATCGTGATCGTGCGCGAGAACACCGAGGACCTCTACGCCGGCATCGAGTTCGCCGAGGGCAGCGACGCCGCGCGCGAGCTGATCGAGTTCGCTGCCGCCAAGGGCGCCGGCATCATCAAGCCCGACTCCGGCATCTCGCTCAAGCCGATCTCGATCTCCGGCACGCAGCGCATCGTGCGCTACGCCTTCGACTACGCCATCGCCAACGGCCGCCAGAAGGTCACCGCGGTCCACAAGGCCAACATCCTCAAGCACTCCGACGGCCTGTTCCTCAAGGTCGCCCGCGAGGTCGCGGCCGAGTACGCCGACAGCGGGATCGAGTTCGAGGACTACATCGTCGACGCCACGTGTATGCAGCTCGTGCTGCACCCCGAGTGGTGGGACGTGCTCGTGCTCCCGAACCTCTACGGCGACATCATCTCGGACCTCGCCGCCGGACTCATCGGCGGGCTGGGCATCGCGATGGGCGCCAACATCGGCGCCGACTACGCGGTCTTCGAGCCGACGCACGGCTCCGCGCCCAAGTACGCCGGCAAGGACATGGCGAACCCCACCGCCGAGATCCTGTCGGCCACGCTCATGTTGAAGCACTTGGGCGAGACCGACGCCGCTGACCGCATCCTCGCGGCCGTGCGCACCGTCATCGGCGCGGGGGAGAAGGTCACCTACGACATCCGTCGCTCCGTCACCGGCAGCACGGACGGCTCCGTCGGCACGCAGGCCTACGCGGACGCGCTGATCGCCGAGCTCTAGGCTGAGACCGCCTTCGGCTCCCGGGAGATCGTCGGGGACTCGATGCGGTCGCCGCCGGCGCTCTTCGCCCGGTACAGGTGTCATGCGCCCGCTTGGACCTGCATCCCGCCCAGCGCGGCCATGGCGGCCACCCTGCGGGACGTTTCCACCTGGTCGCCGTCCTTGACGGCCGCGAGCATCGTCGTCAGTCCGTCCGGCAACCGGGCGCCCTTGTTCTTCATCTCGTGGATGGCAACGCCAGCCGCCATGACGCGGTCCTCGGGCCCGCTCCGGATCGTCTCGACGAGCGCCGGAAGTGCCGGCGTGCCGATTTCCGCGAGCACCGCAGAGGCAGGGCCGCCCATCGGTCCGCCGAGTGCCTCGATGAGGCCGGGAACGGCCCGCTCACCCAGGACCTTGAGCGCGATCCACGCCTCGGCCATGTCCTTGCCTTCCAGACGCCCGACAAGGCCGCGGATGTCACCGCGCCCGAGAAGCGACTTCACGCTCGGCTTGAAGAGCCCCATCCTTGCGCCTCCTTCTCAGCCAGGTCGGAGGACGCGCCACACCGTGATCTTGTTGTGCATCCTCCACGAGGTATCTCCCCACGTACCGCAGGCAGACCACGGCGCGGAGCATCCAGCGCGACTCGCGGTTGTGCCGGGCAGCGACCCTCGTCTATAATCTCGCCCAATCGAACATGGCATCAGGCTATGACGGGGAGTAGTAGAGGCAAATCCCAGCAACAGAGAGCCGGGGACAGTGGGAACCCGGTGCGGGACGCTTCGAATCTGGCCCCTGAGCCATCCGGAAGAACGGGACTGACCCGAGTCGGCGGACGATCTTCGCCCGGGACAGCGACAAGTACGCCGGATCGGTGTGGCACCGTTACCAGCCGCACGAGTGGGCGCTTCTCAGGCCCGCTTCCTTCGCGATGCTCGCGGGGGGGCGGGGGGTGCGAGGCGCCAATCGGGGTGGTACCGCGGGAGGCATGTCTCTCGTCCCTGGCCGGGGACGGAGTCTGTCCTTATCCGCGGTATTTGCGTTCCGCGGCCTGGCTCCTCATCCGCCGGCCGAACCCCGGAGCCGTCGGCTCCACTCATCTCGACTCACCCTCGTGCGGTGGTGGCGCTCCTGTCACACCCTGACGCCTACAGGCGAAGGGTTGTGGGATGGAACTGCGCAGCGATCGCATGAAGACCGGGCCTTCACAGGCCCCGCATCGCAGCCTGCTCAAGGCTGACGGCCTCACCGACGAGGAGATCGCGCGGCCGCTCATCGCCGTGGTCAACTCCGCCAACGAGGTCATCCCGGGCCATCTCGGCCTGCGCAACATCGCCGACGCCGTCAAGGCGGGCATCCGGATGGCGGGCGGCACGCCGCTCGAGTTCTCCACCATCGGCATCTGCGACGGCATCGCCATGAACCATGCCGGCATGCGCTACTCGCTCGCGAGCCGTGAGGTCATCGCCGACTCCGTCGAGCTGGTCGTCCAGGCGCACGCCTTCGACGCGATGGTGCTCATCCCCAACTGCGACAAGGTCGTGCCGGGCATGCTCATGGCCGCGGCGCGTCTCGACATCCCGGCGATCGTCGTCTCCGGCGGGCCGATGCTCGCCGGACGTTACGGCGGCAAGGACGTCGACCTTGACACCGTGTTCACCGCGGTAGGCAAGCACGCCGCCGGGCAGATGACCGACGTCGAGCTCTGCCAGCTGGAGAACGACGCGTGCCCGACCTGCGGGTCGTGCGCCGGGCTGTTCACCGCCAACTCCATGAA
>PKWR01000159.1 GCA_003133285.1 Coriobacteriia bacterium | reverse complement strand
CGGAAGGCGTCGAGGCGCGCCATGTCCTCGCTCAGCGCCGAGCGGTACACGCCGACGACCGAGATGACCGACACGAGAGCGACCGCCGCCGTCACGGAGACGAACGTCAGCAGCGTGATCCGGGTCGACAGCCCCATCCCCCGCGAACGCGTCCCGGCCACCCCCATCCAGCGACACGGCGAACACCGCTGCCATCGTATCCCCCGACGGCGGCCCGCTGCCAGTCCCGCTATCCCCCGGAGACGGCGGGCACCCAGCGGGAGATGAACACGGTCACGGCCCCCAGGGTGCCCGTCGCGATCGCCGCGCCCACCAGCATCAGCACGACCCCCGAGACGCGGGCGATGATCAGCGAGTGCCGGTTCAGCCACTTCATGAGGCCGGCGACCCGCCCGAGCAGCGCGGCCACCAGCAGGAACGGGATGCCCAGTCCGGCGGAGTAGACGGCCAGGAGCAGCGCGCCCTCACCCGCGTGGCCGCTCCGCGCCGCCAGCATCAGGATGGAGCCCAGAATGGGTCCCACGCACGGCGTCCAGGCGAACCCGAAGGCCATGCCCATCACCGGAGCGGCCCACCGGCCGAGGACGCGGGCCCGGGCCGGGTCGAAACGTGCCTCGCCGTACAGCCACGGGACCTTGATCAACCCGAGCATGAAGAACCCGAACAGGAAGATGAACGCGCCCGAGATCCGCGAGATCAGAACGCGGTTGCCGGTCAGGACCCCTCCCAGAAGGGACGCCGACACACCGAGCAGCACGAACACGACGGAGAACCCGAGCACGAACAACGCCGCGGGAAGGATGACGTCCCGGGTCCGGGTGCTGCGCGAGGCGCCACCGAGGCTCAGGCCGCCCAGGAAGGACAGATAGCCCGGGACGAGCGGGAGCACGCATGGCGATAGGAACGTCACGACCCCGGCTCCGAGTGCTGCTGCGAGACCGATCTGACCCGTCACCGCGCGACCCTGCCGTCACGACGGGAGCGGCTATGCGGACGCCGGTTCGAGAGCACGCACGGGCTACTCAGCGAGCTCAGCACCGTAGCCCGCAGCGACGACGGCGGCGACCATGGACTCGATGGTCACGAGCTCGGGGTCGTAGACGACGTCCGTCATGCCGGTGCGGAAGTCCGACACGGCCGACGTGACGCCCGGAAGGTCTTCGAGCTCCATCTGGACGAGCATGGAACACGACTGGCAGTGCAGCCCTGTCGTGTGCAGATGTGCAGTGGCGGAAGCGGACATGAACGTCACCCTCTCGTCTGGGCCCGGTGACCCGGGCCCCGCGGTGCGACCTCTATCGTAGCCCTCCGACCCGTTGGGGTCACGGGACGAGGTTCGCTGCCTCTCCGGCCCTCGGGGTCGACTGGGTCCTCACCCCGCAGTAGGGGCACAGCCGCCACTCCCTGAGGATCGAGCGGCCACACGAGCCGCACTCCACGTAGGATTCCGCGTCGCTACCTGAGTCGGCGTCCCGCGCCAGGACGAACCAGGTCAACCCGGCGCACGCCAGGAGGACGACGACGGGGACCGCGAGGATCACGACCGAAGAAGCGGACGCAGGATCGCTCGAGCCGCCCGTGTCGAACGCAGCGACGAGCCACGTCAGCGCGAGGAGCGCCGAACCGATGGTGAGCACCGCCACGAGGCGCCTGCGACCGTGCGTTTCGCCCATGCCATCCTCAGTCCGCCAGACCCGCATCCCGTGGGCAGCAGAATGCAAGGCATGTGCCAATGCGGGAGCGATGCTGCAGCGATGGAGTGGCGGGCTACTGCAGGCCGAGCCGGTGCAACCTCGCCTCGAGGGTCTTGGGCGTCAGGCCCACCAGTTTCGCGGCCTTCGCGGAACTGCCCCCGGTACGGTCCATCGCCTGGCGTAGCAGGTCCATCTCGACCTCTTCGAGATCGAGACCTTCCTCGGGCAGCTCGAAGGTGTGGGTGCGGCTCGCCGAGGGAGCCACTCCCGCGCGGACCTCCGCGGGAAGGTCCTCGATCCCGATCTCCGGCGCCGACGCCAGGATCACGATGCGTTCGATGGTGTTCTCCAGCTCGCGGATGTTGCCCGGCCATGGGTACCCGGTCAGGGCCTGCATCGCGTCGTTGGTGATCGTCCTGCCGGCGGCCTCGTACTTGTCCAGGAAGTGGGCGACGAGCCGGGGGATGTCGCCCTTGCGCTGGCGCAAGGGCGGCAGCGTGATCGGCACGACGTTGAGACGATAGAAGAGGTCCTCGCGGAACGTTCCGTCTGCGATCAGCTGCTGCAGGTCGCGGTTCGTCGCCGCGACGACACGCACGTCGACGTCGATGGAACGGGTGCCTCCGAGGCGCTCGAAACGGCGCTCCTGCAACACGCGGAGCAGCTTGACCTGGACGCCCAGGGAGATGTCTCCGACCTCGTCGAGGAAGAGCGTGCCCCCGTTGGCAAGCTCGAACCGGCCCGGCTTCGCCGTGACGGCACCGGTGAATGCGCCCTTCTCGTAGCCGAACAGCTCGCTCTCGAGGAGCGTCTCGGGAAGCGCGCCCGCATGGACCTCGACGAAGGGCTTCGCGTCACGCGGCGAGAGGCGATGGATCGCCCGCGCGATCAGCTCCTTGCCGGTGCCTGACTCGCCGTAGATCATCACCGTCGCGTTGGTGGGCGCTACCTTCTCGACGGTCATCAGGATCTCGACCATGTGCGGGTCGGCCGCGATGAACCCATCGACGTCCCAGTCGCGATCGAGCTCGGCGCGCAAGCGCCTGACCTCGTCCGATAGCTCGGAGATGCGGATGGCCTTCTCGATCGACAGCTTCAGCTCTCCGAGATCGAACGGCTTGGTGAGGTACTCCGTGGCGCCGGCCTTCATGGCCTCCACGGCGGTCTCGACGTTGCCGTGGGCGGTGAGCATGATGATCGGGAAGGTCTCCCCCTTCGCCCGGATCCTGCGCAGCACCTCCATGCCGTCGGGAGAGGGCATCTTGTGGTCGAGCACCATGAGGTCGGGGTGCTGCTCGTCGACGGCGGTGAGGGCCTCCTTGCCGTCGCTCGCCTGCAACACCTCGTAGCCTTCGGCAGCGAGCGCCTCGGAGAGCACCCACCGCATGTTCTTCTCGTCGTCGGCGATCAGGACTCGCTTGGCCATGCCGGGGTCGACCCCTTTCCGTGCGCTACTGGAGAGCGGGCAGCCAGACCGTGAAGGTGGTCCCGTTGCCTGGTTCGCTCGCTACCTCTATGTGCCCGTCATGCTCGTCGACGATGCGATGGACGATCGTCAGTCCGAGCCCGGTGCCGTCGTCACGCGTGGAAACGAACGGGTCGAAGATCTTGTCGCGCATGTCGTCAGGGATGC
The DNA here is from genome assembly GCA_003133285.1 of Coriobacteriia bacterium. Lineage (GTDB taxonomy): Bacteria > Actinomycetota > Coriobacteriia > Anaerosomatales > PALSA-660 > PALSA-660. The sequence goes on along the minus strand of PKWR01000159.1, from coordinate 2,584 downwards.
CCGGCCCCGTGTCCGAGAACCGGATGAACACGAATCCCTCGTCGGCCCCGGTCTCGATCGTCAGGGTACCGCCGCCGGGCATGGCCTGCACGGCGTTGCTGATGAGGTTCACGAAGACCTGCTTCAGCTGTTCGGGGTCCGCGACCACGTCGGGAGCCGTAGCCGAGTACTTCTCGACGATCTGCACGTGCGCCCGGCTCGCGAACGTCCGCGAGAACAGCGCGACGTCCTCGAGCACCTGCGAGACCGCCACGGGCCGCATCGTGGGGGTCGCGGGGCGGCCGAAGTCGAGCAGGGCCTTGATGACCCGGTCGAGACGATCGATCTCCTGCTTGATGACCTCGGCGGCCTCCCTGACGCGCTCACGGCTGCACTCGGCGTCCTCCATGAGCTGGACCGAGGCGCGGATGATGCCGAGCGGGTTGCGCACCTCGTGCGCCACGCCCGCCGTGAGCTCCCCCATCGCCGCAAGACGATCGGCGCGGATGAGCTGCTCGGTGAGCAGCTTGATGTCCGAGACGTCCTCGACCGTGACGACGGCGCCCAGCTTGCGCCCGCCGATGTCGCGCATGCGCGAGACCGACACCTGCGCGTGCACGACCTTGCCGTCGACGGTGACGAGCCGCAGGTCGCGCATCGTGCGCGGGATCCGGCCCTCGAGCACCTTGCGCACGTCGGTGGTCAGCCCGCCGTCCTCGCGGAAGAGCGCGGGCAGCGAGCGTGCGGTCACCGCATCCTCGGCGATACCGAGGATGCGCTCCGCGGCCGGGTTCACGGTGGCCACGGACACGTCAGGTCCCACCGTGACGACGCCGGACGTGATGGACCGCAGGATCGACTGCGTGTAGTCCTGTATCGCAAGGAGTTGCATCGCGCGCTCCTCGAGCGCCCGGTAGGCCTCTTCGAGCCTGGCGGAGACCTGCCGCAGGTCGCGGGTCTTGTGCTCCTCGAGGTCGCGCAGCCGTCCGAAGAGCGCGCCCATCACCAGGTACATGACGAGCTCGAGACCGTCGCCCGGGGCCAGGCCCAACAGCGGCTGGGCGCCCACGGTCTCGCCCCACGGCGCGTAGAGGATCGCTGAGGCTATCGCCGCAAGCAATCCGCCGCGCATGCCGAAGACGAACGCGGCGTAGAGGATCGGCAGGTAGTAGAGCCGGCGGTAGAACTCGTGGAACTGGATGTCCCTGCCGCCGCCCCCGAACGTATGCAGGATCGTGATCGCCACGAGCATGGCCGCGATCGTCAGGACGTCGCGCATCCTGCGGAGACGGACCGCCCGCGGCTGCTCGGCTGCCGGCGCGGACTCCGCCGCGGGCATCGGTTGGGGCGTCGCTTCGGGAGCCTCCTGCGCCATCTAGCGCCGCTTCCGCGCCCACGAGGGCTCGATGCCGAGCTCCTCGCGGTACTTTGCCACGGTCCGACGCGCGACCGGGATCCCCTCGTCGCTCAGGAGATCGGCGAGACGTTGGTCTGAGAGCGGGCGGACCGCGTCTTCGGCCTCGAGGATCTCACGGAGGCGTTGTTTGACGCTGGTGGCCGCCACGTCCATGCCCGATGCCGTGCGGTAGCCGCCCGAGAAGAAGTGCTTCAACTCGAACATGCCGTACGGCGTGGCCATGTACTTGCCGGTCACTCCGCGGCTGACGGTGGACAGATGGACGCCGATCTCGACAGCAACGTCTTCGAGCCGCAGCGGCCGCAGCGGCCCCTTCCCGTCCTCGAAGAAGTCGCGCTGCACCTCGAGCACGATCTCCGCGATGCGCGTGACCGTGTCCTTGCGCCGGTCAACGTTGCGGATGAAGGCCTCGGCGGAACGGATGTGGTCCTTGAGGTAGCGCACCGTCTCGGTGTCCGCGCCCGACCCCTCGCGAAGCATGGAGCGGTACCTCGTGCTGACCCTGAGAGTCGGCACCGCATCCGAGTTGGAGGTGACCGACCAGCCCTCGTCGAACCTCCGCAGCGTGACGTCCGGCACGATGTAGCCCGGCGAGGGCCCGGGAGAGAACGCGCCGGCGGGACGGGGGTTGAGCAGGCGCAGGATGTCCACGAGACGCCGCACCTCGTCCTCGCCGGTCCTGAGGGCGCGCGCGACCTTGCGCAGGTGACTGCCCGCGACGTCGTCGAGGTGCGATTCCGCGATCTTGACCAGGAGCGGCTCGTCGATCCCGAGGTAGTCGAGCTGGATGTGCAACGCCTCGGCCAGGTTGCGGGCGCCGACGCCCGGCGGATCCAGCTGCTGCACGACCTCCAGGCCGCGCCGCGCGACCTCGACCGTGACGCCGGCGATCTGCGCGATCTCCTCCAGCTTCACGCAGAAGAAGCCGTCGCTGTCGAGGGAGCCGACCACGGCGCGCGCGGCGCGGGCCTCCTCTTCCGTGAGGCTCATCATGGCGAGTTGCTGCTCGAGGTAGTCACCGAACGACTGGACGGAACCGACGTACTCCTCGGTGTCGGCGACCTCGACGTCGGGATCGCGCGGGATCACGGGCTCCGACGACGCGAGCTCCTCGTAGCGGTCGAGCCACTCGTCCCACGACCTGTCGTCGTCGGCGGGGTCCGGCCGCTCCTCCTCGGGCTCCTCGAC